>JBAUOX010000687.1:0-8104 GCA_049579985.1 Isosphaeraceae bacterium
GAAGATGGCGGGTGCGACCATCCGGTTCCTGGGCTGGCAGCCCGATGAAGTGATTCGCGACCACTACCGCCGCTGCCGGGCACTGCTGTTTCCTGGCGAGGAAGATTTCGGGATCGTGCCTGTCGAGGCCCTGGCGTGCGGAGCGCCTGTGCTCGCCCTGGGACGGGGCGGAGCCGTCGAGACCGTGGAGGGAACGATCGGCAGGCTGTACGCCGATCCGACCGTGAACGCTCTCGAGGCGACGATCGCGGCGTGGGAAGCGGAGGGCTGTCCGCACGATCCCGTCCTGGCCCGCCGCCGCGCCGAGAGCTTCTCGCTGCCGCTCTTCCGCGGCCGGATTCTCGACCTGCTGGCCGAGGTCATCGCCGGCGACGCCCCGGCCGCCGTTCCCCCGCGGCCGCACGTCGATCTGTCCCGGGTCGAAACGCACAATCGGCGGCCTTCCTGACCGGGATCGCGTGCCTATGCCGACTAAAGACTGGATGGGGCCACCCACTTTGTGGCACCAACGTCAGCCTGTAGAGGATCCACTTTCGCCGGAACTGAACGGGCGCGCTGTAGAGAAATGTTGAGATTCCTGAAGTTTCGGCAGCGCTCAATGCCCCCGTGGGATTTCCGATTCTTTGTCATAAGTAGTGACTTGACAACGACAAAAACCCGAGAAGTCGGCCTTGTTCTGACCATTCTCAATCATTTCCATCTCTTTCCCTCGGGTCTACTGGCTCAAAGCGCGGAGGGGGGGGCGGAGGGGGGGGCGGAGGGGCCACTTACTTTGTAGCACAGAGTAAACGCGGATGGCCGATTTCGCCCAGGTGGTTCTGGGCGGGGGCCTCCGAGGTTGCTTCTTGGTAGAACGGAATTCATTCCGTTTTTCAGTTCCTTCCAGAACTCGTCTTCCGCCTTGTCGTTGATCGTCTCCAACGTCTTGATCGGGCGGAGGATCATGGCGTCGCGCGCCTTCTGGAAGCCGCACGAGATCAATTTCAACGGTTGCATCCTTTATGATTCCCCTGGTCTGATACAATGGGCAGTCCATAAACTGCTGATCATAAACTGCTGATCGGGAGGGGAAAGATGAACGCAATCCAGAGTGTGGTCAAGAACGGTCGAGTTGAAGTCGATGCCCCGCCGGACTGGCCTGATGGGACGCCCGTGCGCGTTGAACTCGGATTGACCGGCCAGGCAGAATACGACGACGAAAGCCCCGAGACCCCCGAGGAGATTGAAGCATGGCTTCGATGGTATCATAGCTTGGAGCCCATCGTGATGACGCCGGAAGAGGAAGCTGCTTGGGAGGCGGATCGAAAAATGCAGAAGGAGTTTGACATTGCGAATGCCGCCGAGCGCGACCGACGAATCAAAGGGATATTCGAATGAGGCGCTATCTTCTGGATACCGGAATCATGGGCGACTTCATCAATCGCCGCCGAGGAGTAGCCGAGCGCGTTGACGAAGCGCGAACGCGCGGTGATCGCGTTGGCACCTGCTGGCCGGTGCTTGGCGAGCTTTGGTTTGGTGTCGAGCGAAGTGTGACCAGGGAACTCAATCGCGACCGGCTTATTCGGGGGCTCGCCCGAATCCCCAAATGGCCTTTCGAAGACGAGGCGGCTCAGCATTTTGGGCGAATCCACCACGAACTGCGGCGCGTCGGCCGCGTCATGTCGGTCGTCGATATGCAACTGGCCGCGATTACGTTCGCCCTGGGCAACTGCACGGTCGTCACCAAGGATGGCGATTTGAGCGCCGTGCCGGGATTGCAGCTCGAGAACTGGGCGACAACGTGAGCAACCGGGACTCGAGGGTTCGGTCTCGACGGCCCCTATTTGGCGCCCCCTGCCGCGTGGCCGAGCGGCGAGTCCGCAACGGCTTGGAAGACGCGGCTTGGTTCGTTTTCGTCGAACGTCTTCAACAGAACGACGTCGCCGACAAATATGGTTATACATATCTCGACCTCGAGCCGCGAGCAAGGACTCCAAGAACTCACGAGGCAAGGTGAACACCTCGTGAAAGTCCACGATGCGGTGCTCGAATTCGAGGCCGTTGACCGACGACCGATTTAGGATGCTCAAGTTTCACGCGTATCCATCCTTGATGTCGCTGCAAGCGGACAGTCGAAGATGAAGTCCCCTTGCTTGAGTCGCTCGCCGGGACTGACTGTCTCATACCAGATGTCACTCATGCTCCTCGTCGGTGAGGCGACGCTCGTCAAGCTTGATGTGGGGACGCCAGTGCGGAAGCGTGCCCCCATCCAGCTCGACTTCATCAGTGAAGAGGATCTCCCGCTGGCGAGGCAAGGCGACGACACCACGAAGACGTTCGCCATCGTCATCCTGCTCCTGCCGGGCAGGCAAGGAACTCAAGCCGTTTTTCAGGGTCGCGACCGATGACTGCATTCGGTCGGCCGCCTGAGTCGCCCTGGGGGTCTCTGCCATACGGTTTCTCCATGAGTAGACGCCAAGAGCATCTTACCACAAATGGGTATCCAGGGTGAGGACGGCTTCTCCGTCAGCGCCATCCTGCCATCCTGTGCGGCCTTGCGATAGGAGCCGGAAAAAACCACCGGTCTGCCATGACCGTCAGTTCAGAGGTGCGCTCTCTGCCACGGTAACCGCACTCGGCCAGGCATGCCTACGCCCCCGCGGCCGCTCCGAAGAACGACTCCAGAAACCTGAAAACGACTCACGTCCCCTTTTTCCCACGCAATGCATGGCTACGAGACCATTCTTCCCAATGACTGTCCTATCCGCCCCGTTCGGACCTCCTCCGGGCGAATCAGGCGCTCGACGGCGGCGGACGTCCGGCCGGGCTTTGGCCTTGGCGTCGCCCTCCCTTGCCGAGGAAACCGCGAGGCGTCAGAATGGTGGCCAGATGCGTCGAGGTATCCGGAACCCCGGGGAAGCCGTTATGTCTCAAGTGACGATCGCTCCTCCCGACATCAAGACTCTGGCCGACCTGCGGCGGCGGCTGGGTGGGATCCCGCTGGAGCGGATCTGGTTCCACCCCGCGCCGGGCACCGCCACGGAGAAGGATGTCATTGAGGCCGAGGAACGAGAGAACCGTCTCTGCGAGCTGGTTGACGGCACCCTGGTGGAGAAAGCGATGGGGTTCGAGGAGTCGCGACTGGCCGCCAAGCTTTTACATCTGGTCAGTTCTTATCTCGATCAGAACGACCTGGGAATCTGCGTTGGAGCCGACGGCATGATGCGGATCGCTCCCGGCCTGGTGCGGATTCCCGATCTGTCGTTCATCACCTGGGAGAGGCTCCCTGGCCGTGAAAGCCCCCGAGAGCCGATCCCCGACCTGGCGCCCGACCTGGCCGTCGAAGTGCTCAGCGAGGGGAACACCAAGCCGGAGATGGCCCGCAAGGTGCAAGAATACTTCGGCGCCGGCGTCATCCTGGTCTGGCTGATCGATCCCAGGAAACGCACTGCCCGCGTCTTTTCGACGATCGAGAAGTCGGCCCTCGTCCGTGCGGACCAGGCGCTCGACGGCGGTGCGGTCTTGCCGGGCTTCGTCCTTCCCCTCTCGGACTTGCTCGACCGCGGCCGGCGGCCTCGGCGGGGCTGATCGGCGGACCCATCCGCAAGCAACCACCCCGATTTGACGGAGGCGGAGCGGTGGTTGAAAGGGGAACGACACGCACTGCATTCTCGCTTCGAGCCCTTTGGAAGTCGACCCACCCGGGATGCGCGGCCGGTCCTTCTGGGGTGAAGACGGGTGGTCTTCATCGAAAGTGCGGGAGGACGCGATTTTCTGCTCAGTTTCAGGGCTCGAGCTCATCTCGCGCGCGATCCACCCAATGTCACCGCTGCCGGGCCTGGGCTCGAAACCGTGACGTCAGTTGAGATTGAAGATCAACGACATGCCCGCCTCGAGGGGTCACTTGAGGAACGTCGCCAATTTGGTCGCCTTTCGTGACAAGCTCCCCTCGAGAGGCTTGGCGGACTGAATCTGCACGATCAGGACGATGCCCGAGAGCAGAAGAGGGCTGAACAACGGTTCCTGCCACCTTTTCTGCCTCAGTTATTCCTGAAGGGTCGACGGATCCGAGCGGCGGTGGTCGACGAGGCCATCCATGGTCCTGATCCGTTCACCCCCGAAGAATTCGCCAGCGAGTATCAGGTCCCCCTGGAGGCGGTTCTCGAGGCTCTCGAGTATGTGGCCCAGAATCGACCGCTCATTGAGCAAGAGCGGGACCACGAGGCGGCCAGACTCCATGCCCGGAGTCTCGACGGGCCCACGCAGGGATGAGATTCCTTGTCGACGAGAACCTGAGCAGCCCACGTCTGGCCTCCCGACTCCGGGCTCAGGGGCACGACCCGGTCCTGGCCAGCGACGTCGGGTTGCTGTCGGTCACGGATGCGAGGGTGCTTATATTCGCCATTGCCCAGCTCTACCCGTATTGACTCGGGATTCCGAGGACTTCGAAGACCTGCATGACCTGGTCATGGCTGCCGTTGGCCATCATGCCGGAATTCTGATCGTCCGATTCGATAACGATCCCCGTCACAACCTGACCGATCGGGGGATCGCAAGCGCCATCAGCAAGCTGGAATCCTCTGGAGTTCCGATTCGCGATCGGATTCATGTACTGAACCAGTGGCGATGAGTGCTCCGCCTGAGGTTTCAAAAAGACCGTGCTCGTCTGCTCCTCTGCTCGCCCCGCCTGCGCGCGGAGCCATCCCACGCCCGATTCGGGTCGTCGCAACCCGAATGCGTCCTCTGCCAGGAATGACGCACTCGTTTTAGCTCAGCCGGGGTGCGCTATACGAAAGCTTCCACCTTGCAGGAGACATTCGCGGCGCACCGTCGGTGCAGGCGAGTGTTAGCCCGCGTTACCGTTGGCTGCCCTGGCCTCCTTCTCTACGAGCCGCTGGAGAACCTCAGCAGCGTCGGGATCGCCTTTAGCCCGTGCCGCTTCCAACACGCGCCGCGCTCTGTACAGCTTGTGTTGCTGATTGATTTCATCCACCAATCTCTCCAAATCACGATGGCTTACTTGAAGATAAATCTCGCCAGCTTGATCCCACTCCGATGCCTGAAACATCCTGAGTGCCTCAGTGCGAAGCTCTGGACGTAGCCAAGATATGAACTCCTCTACACTCATTGGACTCAACCAGGGACTCAATCGAGACCTTTGCTCGTCGGTCAACCGAAATCCGACCTCTGGCTGGCGAAGCAGGACAATGTCACCCTCAGGCTTATCCGGAGCCGCGTAAGGCTGCAACACGATTAACGCGCAATGGGCCGTGCAACGTGCAAGAGCTTGCCAGAAGCCGAGGCTTCGCTGATTTGCTGAATGCTGCGTAAAGATTCCACTGTTGAATCTAGTTTCACTCCAATACTCGATGGCTGTGTGATCCGTGTTGTATCTCCAGTTGCCATGTGCTATTGCGTTGCGTAGGGCGCGAACTCGCGGGCACGTTAATTTATCAATGGCGCGAGACAACGTGCTGCCATCCGGCGTTATTGGTCGAAGCACGAGAAACAGTGAATCCCTGAGGTAGACGAAGCAAATGTAGTTCTGTGTTATGACCTGCGCCCGTACCAACGCGGGAATCATTGATATGCTCGGGGTGTTACTCATTACCTGCTCAAATGCGGAGAGTTCGAGCAGTCGATCTCGAATGGGCACAGGTTGATTCAACTGTTCGGCCACCGGGATCCGCGAGTGATTCGGCAAAGCTTGAAGTTCTCGAACTAGGGTGGTGGCGAATCGAGCAGCCTGTGCGGAAGCTAAGCCCAATTCCGCTTGGAGCTCCGCCGCATAAGGGGCCATCGCCCTATCCAGAACCACGGCCAACAATTCGCAACTAGTCACTGTGCATCTCCGAGGCTTTCTGAGCGGCCTAATTCTTGGTACTGCTGACCTGCATAAAACCCCGAAGATGACTGCGAAGGGCCAAACCGCTTCCGACGGTTTTCGGGATTAACTGCTGGCTAGTTCCTGACTTCCATTATAAGGGAGAGTCCCATCCGTCGAGACCTTTCTGCCGGCCTGAGTCGACCGCTCAAGACCGGCCGTCCCCGGGCTTGCGGTTTCTGTACAGCTCGGGATCCACCGCGGCTGCCATCGCCTTCGGCTCGGCCTTGCCGCTCAGGAACTCGCTGACGCGCCGCGACTGTTCCTCGGGCCCCTTGACGAGGTCGGAGTACTTGACGTAGAGGACTTCCATGTTCGGTTGTTCGGCCAGCCAGTCGCGCAGCCGCTCGAGGTGTTTCTCGAATGCTCGCTTGATCTCCTCGCGTGGGCCCGCCGCGCGTGCTCGCCGCTGGAGCATCGCTTCCTGCGAGACGAGCATCTCGTCGAGGTCGCGCTCCATGAAGATGATCCGGTAGCGCTCGTCCGGAGGCAGGTCGAAGAGAAGCTGGGAGACCATCTTGAAGGCCTTGCCCCGTGTCTCGGGCAACCAGGACGCGTCATCCTTGATCTTCTTGACCTTCTCGAGCTCGTAATAGCCTCGAGGGTTGTCGGCATCGGCGGTGCGGACGTTGTCGGTGACAGTCTTCAGCCCGCCGCTGGCCAGCATCTGCATCATGAGCGACGTGCCGGATCGGGGCAAACCTGAGACGATGATGATTTCGGCGTCCATGAGCTGACTGGCTCCGGGGGTCAAAGCGTCCTTCCTCGCGACCTTGCAGTTGATCGACCCTGCGCGCCGGGTGAACCTCCGATCGGCAGGTGATTGATTCACACGCCTGAAGCGCAAGCGAAGGTCATTCCACGATTTGTCAAGGCCTTCGCTGGCGCTTCAGGCTTGTCAATACCCGCAGGGTGCGACCGGCCACTCCCGGGGGTCTGGACATCCCGTGTTCCGGGAGCGGAGACCGGGTGATCACTTGGCCTTGGCCGCGGCGGTAGCCTCGGCCTTGGCTTTCTTGGTGGCTGCCTTGGCTGCCTTCCGCTCGGCCTTGGCGGCGGCCTTGGCCTCGGTGGCGGCGACGCTCGTGGTGAACCGCTCCTTGAGGCGGACCGACTTGCCCGACCGCTCGCGGAGGTAGTAGAGCTTGGCCCGGCGGACCTTGCCCGAGCGCTTGACCACAATGTCGGCGATCCGCGGCGAGTGAATCGGGAATTTCCGCTCCACGCCCTCGCCCTGGACGATCCGGCGGACCACGAACATCTCGCGGGTTCCACTGCCCGAGCGGGCGATCACGACGCCATTGTAAATCTGGATCCGTTCCTTGTCGCCTTCGAGGATGCGCACGTGGACATCGACCGTGTCACCGATGTCGAACTTCGGCACCGACGGTTTCATGCTGCTTTCTTCGACCACGCTCAACAAGCGATTCTGCATTGTTCTTTCCTTTCCTGGGACCGTCGGCTTTGCGGCGACGTTCGAGAACCTGAGATCAAGGTGGTTCGGTCAGACCGGGGTTTCGGGAGGGCAAGGATCGCCGATGTTGCCTGCGCCAGCGGGCGATGGCGGCATGGTCGCCGCTTGTTAGCACATCGGGTACTTCCCTGCCCCGGAACACCCGGGGACGCGTGTATTGCGGATATTCGAGGCCGCCCTCGGGCCCGAACGATTCATCGACAGCGCTTTGAGAATCTCCCAGGACGCCGGGCACCAACCGGACAACGGCGTCGATCACGACCATGGCCGCGACTTCCCCCCCGGAGAGGACGAAGTCGCCGATCGAGAGCAGCTCCGGCTCGAGGATCTCGATGATCCGCTCGTCGAATCCCTCGTACCGGCCGCAGAGCAGGATCAGGCGCGGCTGAGCGGCCAGCTCGACAACCCGGCGCTGGTCGAGTCTGGGCCCTTGCGGAGAGAGGACAACCAGGGTGCCGGGGGGTTCGACCCGGGCTCGCACGGCCTCGGCCGCGGCCACGACCGGGGGAGCCATGAGGACCATGCCCGGCCCTCCCCCAAACGGCCGGTCGTCCACTTGCTTGTGTTTGCCGAGAGCCCAGTCGCGCAGGTCCCACCGCTCGATGGCCGCCAGGTTCTTGTCGATCGCTCGCCGGACGATACTCTGACTCAGGAAGCCGTCGAAGAGGGCTGGAAAAAGAGTCAGCACATCGATGCGGAGCGACGGCAGGGACATGGTGGTCCACTTCCGCTCAGGAGGGCTGCAGCGCGGCCGCCTCGGGCACCGG
>JBAUOX010000688.1:0-4328 GCA_049579985.1 Isosphaeraceae bacterium
GCTGCCCCCGCAGAAGAAAAAGCGAGTGGTGTTGACTGCGGCTGGTCGCCGCAACGCGAAGGAGGACCCAGAACCAGCATGAACAACTATGCCCAGAATTGGATCAGACTGGGCAGCCTAGTCGTAGACCGCCGCCGAGACCATTGCCAGGCCGCGCGAGGCGACTTCCGGAGTCGAAGCGTCGTTCTCGATCGCCTGGAGCTGGACCTCGTTCCAGTAGATCACCTGGTCCACGCCGCCGGTCGCCGGGTCGCGGTGGATCGTCACCTGGTACTGGCTGGTGTTCCCGGCCGCGTCCGTGGCCATGACGGTCAGCGCGTTGTCGCCCAGGGCCAGGCTCACGCCGGGGAACTGGAAGGCGCCGGTATTCGTCGACTGGGCGGTCGCGCCGGTCTGAACGATCTCCAGGCTGACGTTCGCCTCGGTCTGGCCGGTCAGTGTCACCTGGGCATTGGTCGTGCTCAGCGCGGCGCCGTTCTCCTGGTCCGTGGCGGCCAGCGCGAAGGTCGGCTGCGCCGGGGGGATCGTCTTCAGCGTGAATTGGATCGTGTCCGACGTGACGTTGCCCGCGACGTCGGTCGCCTGGAGGACGACGTCATGCTTGCCGTCGGACTGGCCCCCGGCCAGGTTCAGGGTCGTCGCGAAGCTGAACGCGCCCGTCGTCGCGTCGAAGCTGACGGCCGTCGCCGTCCCGCCGTCGACCTGGGCCGTCAGCGACGTCACGCCCGAGAGGTTGTCGGCGACCGTACCGGCGACGTTGATATTCGTGTTGGTGATCGTGTTGTCCGCGGGGCTGGTGACCGTGAGGTTCGGCGGCTGGTCGTCCAACGTGAAGGTCAGGTTGTACGTCGACGAGACGTTTCCGGCCTGGTCGCCCGCCACCAGGTGAAGGATGTGCGCGCCATCGGACAGCGCCGACCCGCCGTTGATCCGGGCGATCTCCGCGCGACTGAGGGCGAAGCGGCCGTTGGCCTGGAGGTCGGCGAGGATGCTGACGAATGCTGTGCTCGGGGTGCTGTCGAACCCGGCCGAGAGCGCCGTGATCGGGCTGGCGTCGGTCACCGTGCCGGAGACGGACGGGTCGGAGGTGATCCCGTCGCTGTTGGTCGTCCCGCCCGGCGCGGTGTCGTCCGAAAGGGCGGCCGAGATGACCGGGCCCGACGCGGTCGCGACGAGTGTGATCGTCTGAGTGTAGGAGCTCTGGTTCCCGGCGGCGTCGGTGGCCTGCGCGGTGAAGGGGTTGCCGCCCACTTGCAGGGCGACGCCGGTGAACTGGAAGTTGCCCGAGCCGTCCGATGTCGTCGACAGGCCGGTGCCGACCAGGGTCACGGTGATGTTCGGGTCGGTCTGGCCGACGAGGGTCACCTGGCTATTGGTCGTCGTGAGGGGAGAGCCACTCTCGCGATCGGCGACGGCCAGCGTGAACGTCGGCTGCGCGGGCGGGATCGTGTCGAGGGTGAAGCTAGTCGTGGACGGGGCGGAGGCGTTGCCCGCGAAGTCGGTCGCGACCAGGCTGACGGTATGCGGCCCGTCCACGGTGCCGTTGAGCAGCAATGCGGTCCGGAAGCTGAAGTTGCCGGATGAGTCGAAAGAGACCGGGAACGAAGTGCCGCCGTCGAGTTGCGCCCTCAGCGACGCCACGCCGGACAGATCGTCGGTCACCACGCCGCTCACGACATTCGAGTTGGTATATGCCCCCGGGCTCGTGACCGAGATAGTCGGGGGGCTGGTATCGAGGGAGACCTGGATCGAGGCGACCTGGCTCTGTCCGAAGGAATCGGTCGAGCGGGTCTGGATCTCGTTGGCCCCGGGGACGAGAGTGACCGGGAACGAGTAATGGCCGGAGGAATCCGCCGTCGTGGTGCCCTCGCCGAAGCTCTGATCCGACCCGGTCCCGAGCTGGACGGTCGCACCCGGCTCGGTGACCCCCGAAACGGTCACCTGGGTCGAGTTGGTCACGAGGGTGCCGTTGCCGAGCGTCGTCGGTGCTGGTGTCAGTGCGATGTTTGTCGTAAGTGGATTGAGATTCGTCGAGTCACCCAGATCAGTCAGTGCCTGGGCTAAGTCGAACGACGAGATGAGACCATCGAGGTTCGAATCGGCCGCGACCAGGTACTTGCCGTCTCCGGCCTTCGAGCCGTAGATGTTCTTGATCGCTGTCAGATCGGCTTGATCGACCGTGCGGCTGCCGTTCGCGTCTCCGGCCAGGAAGACGGCCAGGTGGAAGGCCCCCGAGGTCCCCTGCTGGGCACCCGCGATCAAGGTGTAATTCCCCAGTGAAAGCTGAGAGACAGTCAAACTCTGGGTATTGTTTGCGAGCTTCGAATTTGTGTAGATCGCCGGGACCGCATTGCCCTGAGAATCCTGAACTTGGATCGCCTGGGGGTCCAGTTGGCTGCCATTGGCGGCCTCAAGCTCAAAGCCAAGGACTGCTCTTGCATTCGGTAAGTTGAAATTCCCTGAGTTCAGGTCGATCTTGATGCGGTCTGTGCCATTGGGCTGAGCGATCGTACCGTCGAACGTCGCGAAGACGTTAGGGGCGTCGCCGGCCAGTAGACAGCGTGCTTCCAGCCACTCGATGCCGCTGTGGACTAGCCGACGAGAATTCCGGCGTCGCTTCTTCGGAAGGTGATGGCGCATGGCGGAAGAGCCCCACAGTCAGTGGAAACAAAGCAAGTGAAAGCGCAAGTGATCACGCGACCGTCCAGGACAGGCGGCCAGCCCGAACGGTTTGTGCGGTGAACACCAAGCCGCTCACGGGTGGCGACCCAGGTTCACCACGAAACGGTCGGCAAGCTATCGAGATTGCTCGCGTTCCGGACGAGCACGCTTCGATCCGGAAAAGTGCGACGAAGACGAAAGATTCTTGTTAGCCCTCAGCACTTGCGATACTCGACGGACGTCTAATCCAACGACGAAGTTTGACGTAGGCGCAACAGATGGCGGCAGACGGATAACTGAGGCGACAGAGCCATAACGCCAACAGCGCACCCACCCAGATATCGGAGAACCCGTCCTCCGATCCTGTGTCCATGACATCGAGCTTGGAATCTTCAAATCGGACTTGCACAGGATCACGAGACGGAAGTCATTTGTCAAGAAAAATCCTAATAAAAAAATCCTAATAAAGAAGATCATCAGGGAACGACATAGCCTTCTCGACCACGCGAAATTTCATAGACCGTGATTATTTTAATATGTTTTCATCTCAAAAAATTAATTAATTAAACGTCTCACCATTTGATGACGGCGAATCTCCGTACGACGGCAATGGAGCCGCGCCGCCGGTAGTCGTGGTGCCGGTCCCTTGTGAACGGCTCGCCGATGCTGGAAAATACCGGAGAGAATCGTCGCGCCGCAGGCGGCGTCCAGGAGTCGGGGACGGATCTCATGAGAATCTCATCAACTCGTGTCGGCGGTGCGAATGATTCGAGTACCATAGAATTTGTTGAGAGTGTCTTGGATCTCGACATGCTCGCGCGGATGTGAGCAGGGAGAGCCTCGGTCGCCTCGAGAAAGGGAACACCGGGTTGTCAGGCCAGCTCATGACCGACGTCCGCGCGGTGCTGTTCGATCTCGACGGCACCTTGCTCGACACGCTCGAGGACATCGGGCGATCGGCGAATGAAACCCTGGAGGAGCTGGGGTTCCCACCCCATCCCATCGAATCGTACCGGCAGTTCATCGGCGATGGGTTACCGATGCTCTTTCGCCGCGCTCTGCCGGCGGGTGTGGACGCCGCCGCCGTCATTGATCATTGCGTGGGCGGGTTCCGCGAATCTTACGGCCGGGGCTGGAACGTGGCGACGAGGCCTTACCCAGGAATTCCCGAGCTGCTGGACGGCCTCGTGACCCGATCACTCGGCATGGCCGTGCTCTCGAACAAGCCCCACACGTTCACCGTACAATGCGTCAACGAATTGCTGCCGCGCTGGCCGTTCCGGGTGGTTCTCGGTGATCGTGAGGGCTTTCCTCGCAAGCCCGATCCCGGCGAGGCGCTGCGGATCGCCACGCAGCTCGATGTAGCTCCGGGACAGATGGTCTACCTGGGCGATTCATCGATCGACATGACCACAGCCCACCGGGCCGGCATGATTCCCATAGGCGTGGCCTGGGGCTTTCGGTCCGTGGACGAGCTGCAAGCAAGCGGCGCGGTCCGGATCATCACACGCCCGCTCGAGCTGTTGAGATTCCTGGATAACGAGGGGTACTCATCATGAGATTCCGATCCTGCGCGATCACGACCACGCCGCGGACGCCGTAAGCGGGCGCTGCCGGCCGCGCGCGTGGGCGGGCCGGAGATCGCCGGGACGAGAACTCCGCAGGCG
>JBAUOX010000689.1:0-4431 GCA_049579985.1 Isosphaeraceae bacterium
GGACGGGGCCGCCGGCCGACCCCCATCGGTTGAGCTGCTCGGCCGCTGGAGGGGCGACCGCGACGGGTCGACGTTCGAGCTGAGCCTCGACGACCGGGGCCGGTTCGTCTGGCGGGCGGCACGTCAGGGGAAGGCCACCGCCACCGTCTCCGGCGCCTACGCCGTCTCGGGGGACACGCTGACCCTCAAAGCCGAGGACCGGCCTCCTCTCCGTACCTCCGTGACCGAGTTGTCTCCGGACTCCTTCCGATTAAAGATCGTCGGTGGCATCCCGGGTGACCCGGGTCTGGGATTCCGCCGGGTCGCCATGGCGGGGGCACCGGACCGGGATCAACGCGGCGGGCCACGGGAAAACCGTTAACGGGCACCGGATTGTAGCGACACACTGATGCACCGCCTCCGGCGAGGCGGGTTGGTTTCAACAGCGGGCGGGGGGCGGGCCGGCTCCCCATCCCTGGTTCTTCTCGCTCGGAGGATCTCGGTCATGTGGGGCTTCGCCTGGCAAAACTTAATCACGCGGCCGTCGCGCACAACCCTGGCCGTCGTCGGATTGACGATCCCGATCCTCGCGTCCCTCGGGCTGTTCAGCATTTCCCGGGGGATTCGCGACCTTGTGGGCGGCACGATCAAGCCACCAACACAAGAGACGTGGCAGGTCCCGTCTAGGAGGCGTCCATGATCTCTCCTCGCGACCCGCACGTCCCGTGGATGCTCCGATACATCGACCGTCCTCTCGCACTGCTCTTTTTGTTCGATATCGTCGTGGTCGTCGCGTACGTCTACTTTGAGCAGCGATGGCTTGCCTTACCTAATCTGCCCCTTTCGATCGGTGGCGGCGCGCTCGGCGTGATCCTCGGGTTTCGCAACCACGTCGGCTACGCACGGTGGTGGGAGGCTCGAACCCTGTGGGGCCGTATCGTGAACTACTCGCGGTGTGTGGGGCGGCAGGCGGTCGCTTACATTTCCGTCGGTGACCAGCCCCAGGACCGCGGGCTGATCCGGGACACCCAGCGGCGAATCGTCTATTACCAGATTGCGTACGTGAATTCGCTGCGCTGTCAGCTCAGGGGCCAGGACCCGTGGCCCGACCTGGCCCCGTTCCTCTCGAAAGAGGAAATCGACTCCTTGCGCGGCGAGTAGAATGCGGCCGCAGAGATTCAGCGGCGAATGGCGTTGCTCATTCAGGATAGCTGCCATCGCGGATGGCTCGGCGCGATTCAACTGGGCCTGCTCGACAACGGCCTGACGGAGCTGGCGAATGCGCAGGGTGGCTGCGAGCGGATCAAGAACACTCCCATGCCCAAGCATTACGACTATTTCTTCAGGCTACTTGTCCATGGCTATTGCATTCTCCTGCCGCTCGGCATGGTCGCGAACCTGGGCCTGCTGACTCCCATCGGGTCGGCCCTGATCGGGTTCGGCTTTCTTGCGCTGCAGAACATCGGGCGGGACCTGGAACATCCGTTCGACAACTCGGTTCACGACGTTGCGATGACGTCGATCTGCCGGACCATCGAGATTAATCTGAAGCAACACCTGGGAGAGGCCGATCTGCCCGCACCGATTGAGCCGGTGCGCGGCGTCCTTTGGTAGTTAGAGTTGCGCTTTGAGAGGAGACCTGTGATGAAAACCCGAACCCGAAACGTCCTGATCTGCGCGCTGGCCGGCTTTCTCGCCGCCGGTGCCGTGACCGAATCTCCGGCCTGCACCGACTTCCGCATCCAGGCTGCGGACGGGACGGTGATCATCGGCCGGACGATGGACTTCGAAGTCCCTGTCCTCTCTCTCGTCAGGATCTTCCCGCGCGGCGAACGGTGGAACAGCACCGCGCCCGGGATGAGGCAGGGAATAAGCTGGACCTCGAGATATGGCTATGTCGCTGTCGACATGGGCGGTCGCCTGGTCGACCCCCTGGACCGTGCTGAGAACCTCGCCGCCAGCCTGAACGAGAAGGGGCTCTCCTTCGGCTGGCTCTCGCTGCCCGATTTCACCACTTACCAGGATCAGGCGGCTGCAAGGGAGCCGGAGAAGGCCGTTGCTCACGTGGATCTCTGTCCCTGGGTCCTGGGGAACTTCGCGACGGTGGACGAGGTCAAGGCGGCCTTCGCCGGGGTGCATGTCTGGGGCAAACCGATCGGGCCGCTCCGGCTGATCCTCCCGCTCCACGCGTCTGTCCACGATGCGAGTGCGCGATCCATCGCCCTGGAGTTCACCAAGGAGGGGCCGAAGGTCTACGAGAACTTGCCTGGTGTCCTGACGAACGCCCCGACCTTCGATTGGCACCTGATCAACGTACGCAACTTCCTCAATCTCAAGGCCATGTCGGCCGGGCCGATCAGGGTCGGCGCTTCGGTACTGTCGCCGATCGGCTCCGGCAGCGGCCTGCTGGGCATCCCCGGCGACCGGACACCGCCCTCACGCTTCGTGCGGATAGCGGCCATGCGCCATTTCGCCATGACACCCCAGGACGCCGAAGGAGGGGTGATCCTCGCGGAGCACCTCCTGGGCAGCGTAACCATCCCTCGCGGTCTCGAATTGGTTCAGGATGAGGTCTCGGTGAGGGCGAATTTCACGCGCTGGTCCGTGATCAAAGACCTCCGCAATCGGGTGCTCTACTTCCGCGGCTATAACAATCATGCGTTCCGAGCCATTCACCTCCCGAAGTCGGACTTCGGACCGGACGCGAAGAGGCTCTCGTTCCCTATCCCGGCGGGTGGTGTGATCATCGACGTCACAGGAAACCTCAAGCATTGAGCGAGGCATTGCCTCTATAACGTGGTCTTCGACGCCGCATCGGGTCGGCCCCGCGTTGACGGGCCCGATGTCGCGGTCCGGTCGGGGACGCCCACATTTCGAGGAGGGATCATGGCGATCACACCATCCGGGTCGGCCCCCGAGGTCGTGGGGGCCCGACGGTGGACGTCACGGTTGCTGAGCGCGGCCGGGGGGAAGTTCGGGCTCCTCCTGATCGCGCTCGTCGCCCTGATGGCCGCGGCACCCCTGATCATCGCCAGTCCGGTGAGTGACGCCGGGCTCAGGCTCTTCACCGGGGCCGTCCTGGTGGCGAGTCTCCACGCGGCCCGGCCCGGCGGCAAACCGATGGCCGTCGGGCTCGCCCTGGCCCTGGCGGACTTCCTGCTCGCGAGGTGTACCATCCACTTCGGCTCCCGGTGGCTCGTCCTGCTCCAGACCGTGCTCTGGACGTCCACCCTGATCTACGTCACGGCCGCGATCCTCCGGGCCATCTTCGCGAGCCGGGAAGTCACCGTGGAGACGCTCCTGGCGGCGCTCTGTGTCTTCCTGCTGATCGGCCTGTTCGGGGCGTTCGCCTTCACCCTCATCGACCTCACGCAGCCGGGTTCATTCCGGGCGTCGCACGGGCCGGGCGTCGCCTGGGCGGATGAGCGGTCCAGGGCGACCGCGTTCATGCGGATGTTCGTCTTCAGCTATGCGATGCTGTCCGGGTCGGGCTGCGCGGAGATCGCCCCGGCGACCGGGTTCGCCAGTAACGCCGCTTCCCTGGAGGCGATGACGGGGCAGATCTACCTGGCGGTCCTGATCGCCCGGCTCGTCGGACTGCACGTGACACCGCCGCCACGCGACACCGGCCGGCGGTTGACCGCATGACGGCCGGCACGGGACCACTAGGGGGCCTAGAGCCGCGAGGCGGACGCGGAGCCGCTCATGCTTTTAGACGAGGTGGCGGGCCTGAGCCCGAGAGAGTGCCAGATAGCTCCGAAGAAACCGGGCTAGATAGCGGCGAACTTAACAAGGGGGAGGCAACTTTTCATTCAAGAGAGGGGGGGCATGGACGACGTCGGCGAGACGGAGCTGAGATCTACGACAAGCGCCGGCGGGCCAGGAGTCCATCTCTCCTGGTTCTGAGGCGGTCCGATGTACCGTATCGGGACTTCGCCGGCCGCGAGAGCGAGGCTTGGTCCCGAAACACAAGGCCGATGAGTACAATCCAGAGAGTGCGTCTTTTCTAGCTGAAAGCGCACGCGTCAACCGGCGGCCAGAATCCGTCCGCTGTCGCCCGAGCAAGATGCCAGGGTTACGGCTCCCTCCCCCTGGATGTTCGCCGCCCCGCCCATTACTCAAGCTGTCTGGGCGTCAAGGACGGCCTTCAGCGGACGGTTCGCCTCAACCGCTGTCGAAGACGTAGCCTTATCATCCGAACCGACTGTCGCGTTGCGCGCGTCGGTCCGACACACCGACGCGTGCTACAGCCAGGACGCGCAAGGAACCGACAGGGGAGCACCCCCAAGCTGGCTCATGTCAGACAGCCAAGGACGACGGTGGTAAACCCGGCGTGAGGTTCCTCGCTCGATCGAAACGAGGAACAGGATTCCGGACTGCGTCACCCCTTGGTGGAACGAGACAAAGAAGAAGACGGTTTTGTTCGCCTTGGGTTGGAAGAGACCAAGGAAG
>JBAUOX010000690.1:0-8532 GCA_049579985.1 Isosphaeraceae bacterium
GAGAAATTGCCTCTTTACCTGGGGCTCTTTGAGTTCGTTCATAATGTTCGAAAACGGGGCAAAGCGTTGCTGGGCGCGCTGATTGAACTGCTAGTCATGCCAACCCCCCGAAACGCAGGATGAGCCTAAGAAATATCCTGGACGTTTAGCCAGGAACGTTCCGAGCATAATGCTTGACTGCTATCCTCGTTTTCAAGCGCTGCGTCGAGGCGATCCGACAGGGATCGCTGATCGAACGCGTCAGCGCCACGGATAAAAAATACCACTTTCAGAATTGGTTTCGAGCGAGATTGGCAGAGACGGGGTTGAACTTCGAAATCGGCGGCTGGAACAGCTACCCCGACTTCCGCATGGTCGCGACCACCGAAGGTTACGAGCTGAAAGGACTGGCGTATCCGGGCCGCGACGCCAGCTTTGACAGCAACAGCCAGGTTCCTTCAGGGTTTCACAACGGCAGAACCGTCTACTACGTCTTCGGGCGCTACCCGAAGAAACCGGACGGCAATTCCTATCCCGTGCTTGACTTGGTCATCTGCCACGGCAATTTCCTGAATGCTGATCACGAATATACGCATAAGAACAAGAGCGTCAAAGGTTTCGGCAGCTACGGCGACATCCTGATCCGCGATCGGAAAATGTACGTCGTCCCGACGCCTTTCCGGCTGGTCGAAGGAGTCGCGCACCAGCAGACGATGATCCTTCCTGCCGATACCACTCTGGACGGCGAGTTCATCGAGGTGGGAGAGCTTCGGCGATGCGAAGCCGACGAGCTGATTATCGGCTACTCTTTCGATGTTCAAACCAATGAGATCATGCCCAAGAAGGTGCCAAACCCAGGCGCCGGCCGCGAGCATGTTTTTCAACGATCCGACACAGGGCTAAAAGCACCGCCGGCACTGGGAGGATCGGCTATGGTAGCGCGACCCGCCAGACGGCAAATCTTTGCGGTAAACGGCACTGCGCCAGCCCGCCACGACTGTAGGGCCGGACCGGGGCACTCAACCTCGGAGATGAGTCAGGAAGATATGAAGATCTTATAACCACGGAGAGCACAGAGATCACGGAGAGGAGAATACGGAGAAGAGAACCACAACCGAGCAGAATGAGATCGACGTCGGCCAGTTGACCCAGGGGATCAAGTGCTCTCGGATCTGAATGGATTGCCTCTGACGGACCTACCTGGAATCTCTCCGTGATCTCAGTGTTCTCTGTGGTTAAAGGCGTTTGTATTTCGGATGCCATTCAATGCCCCACACTACGCTTTCCGGCGGTTTCTTAGCCCTGTGTCGTCTCATTGATGTTTTTCGCGCCTGGCGATTGAAAGGGTCCGTTGCGGACCTGGTCTCCATGCGCAACCTTCGGGTGGATGCGGAGATCCCCGAAGCCGACGAGGAAACCGTGGAAGAATAGCATGCGCCTAATCGAATCGGATGCGTTCCCGTTCGAGTTCCTTTCCCAGCTCGCAGAGCGTGAGAGCTGGCGGAAGGAAGTCCATCGCCCGATCTACCACGTCCATAAATGGTGGGCGAAGCGCCTCGGATCGGTGTTTCGCGGCATCCTTCTTGGCGCCAAGCTGCCCGAGGACCACGATCTCGCCAAGGAGTTCTATCAAACCCAGCACTTTGCAAACGTGACGGTATTCGACCCCTTCATGGGCTCCGGTACAACGATCGGCGAGGCCCACAAGCTCGGCCTTACGGCGATCGGCCGGGACATCAATCCGGTTGCCGTCGAAGCGGTGCGCACGGCCCTGGGCCCGATGGATAAAGACGGCCTGAAGCGCGCCTATCGGGTCTTATCGCAAGGCGTAGGAGAACGAATCCGAGACCTTTACCGATCGAAGGACTCGAAGGGTTTGCCTTGCGACGTACTCTATTTCTTCTGGGTCATGCAGGTGCCCTGCCTCCGATGCCACACCCCTGTCGATCTTTTCCCATCCTGGGTCATCGCACGGAATGCTTACCCCAGCCGGAAGCCGGAAGTCCAGATCCTTTGCCCCTCGTGCGGGGACATCTTTCCGGGCCTTCATGGCCAGGAGACGGCGACCTGCCGCTCATGCGGCACGGAATTCAATCCCGCGCATGGCCGAGCGAAAGGAGCCAAGGCCACTTGCGGGCACTGCGGCCACAAGTTCATGATCCTGGACGCGGTCGCTTCGACCGACGTGCGTCCCCGGTTCAGGCTTTACGGCAAACTCGTGCTCACGCGCGGCGGGGCCAAGGAATATCGACCCGCCACACCCGAAGACCAGGCGGCATACCGGGAGTGTTCGGCAAGACTCCGGGAGGAAGCCGAGCGAGGTCAGGTCCTGCTGCCCAGGCTCGCGCTGGAGAACGGCCACAACACGCGCCAGGCCATGAGCTATGCCTTCACGGCCTGGCGTGATTTCTTCAACGACAGGCAGCTTCTGGCCTTGGGTTGGCTCCATGCCGCGATCACCCGAATTGCCGACGCACCAGCGAGAGCTGCTCTCCTGACGCTCTTCTCCGGCGTGCTTGAATTTAATAACCTGTTCGCATCTTACAAAGGAGAGGGCACGGGTGCCGTCCGGCACATGTTCTCGCACCACATCCTCAAGCCGGAGCGGACGCCCATCGAGGCGAATGTCTGGGGCACTGCGAAAAGCTCAGGCTCGTTTTCCAATCTCTTCCGCAGCCGCATGCTGCGGGCGGTCGAGTACCGTCTGACGCCCACCGAGGTCAACGGCACCGGCACCGCCAAAGGCCGAATATGCTCGCCGCCTTTCGCCGGCCAAGTCGAGGACCAATGGCCTGGCGACGGCCGGTTCGCCGAGCGAGCCGTTTATCTTTCAAGCGGCGACTCCGCAGCCACAGGCCTGCCCGCCAAGAGCATCGATCTTGTCGTCACCGATCCGCCCTTCTTCGATAACGTCCATTACTCAGAACTCGCGGATTTCTTCCACGCCTGGCAGCAACTGTCGCCGAGCGCTCCCCCAGGCAAGGGCACGACCACACGTAGCCCCTTGGAGGTCCAGGACTCGGACGCCGACCACTTCGCCGCCAAGCTGCAAAACGTCTTCCGCGAGTGCCGGCGCATTCTCAAAGACGATGGCCTGCTGGTTTTCACCTACCACCATTCCCGCGATGAGGGATGGAAGGCCCTTGCCGACGCCGTTCTCGGGGCTGGTTTCACCGTTGTTAATTCCCAGCCGGTAAAGGCCGAGATGTCGGTTGCCACGCCCAAATCCCAGGCCAAGGAACCGATCCAGCTCGACATCATCATCGTCTGCCGCAAGGAAGGCATAGCTGAGTCCCACCAGCCTTCGGTCAACCAAGCGATCGAATCCGCCAAAGTCAAACTCAGACGGCTTCTCGCGGTGGGGTTTGATCTCTCACGCAATGACCGGAGAATCGTGCTCTTCGGCCAGCTTCTAACGACCATTAGGTCTCCCGAAGACGCGGAACAGTTCGTGATTCACGCGGAGACTGACCTTGAGATCATCGAGCCCGCCATCCCAGCCATTAGGCCATCAGTCCAGCTATACTTGTTCGATTAACGCCTGCATCTCTCATTTCCCATCACCTCTACTTGTTAAACTCAACGTGGTAGCTTGGACCTCCTTCAAAGGGAAAAGTCGTAGCGCGGCAAGATGCCCAGTCTGCGAAGAGCCGGTTTGCCTGGGTCGGGGCCTTGCGGGGTCAATTCCGGTAAACAGTTTTCGCGGGGCATTCATCCGATTCTTCGGCAGGACTGCTCGGGCCGACACGAGACAGCCCGCCTTCTTCCGAGCAAGCTGCGACCACGCCAGCACACGGCTTGCGGCAACTTGAAGCGGCCCAGGTGACAGAGCAATCTGGTAGAATCGGCGCCAGGCCCATTGCAGTCCGAACCCCGATAAGGCTGGACGGGCGGTCGCTGACACTGTCCCTCGATCATTGGCGAGGAAACGACGATGCCTCTGCATTCGATTCGCGTGGTTGGTTCACCAGCGGCTGGGATACTGTTCGCTCGGCAAGTCTGGCAACCTGCGTGGCCTTCTGATTTGTCCGATTGCGGGCACAACCGCGACATCGCTCATCGAAGGGAGTCCGGCATGGGAGGAAACTCAAGCACATCCTGGCCGGCGAACCGCCTCACGACATCTTCGTCCGCTGGAAGCCCCTTTCCGAGCAACCGATCGGCTGAAACCCGAACCTCAACGACGGCGTCCGGATGAACATTCGGCCCTTTATCGAGGCAGGCACCCTCCGAAAGCCCCCGAACATCAAGTGGACCAAGGACCGGGGCAATCAGTCCCAGCGTCCCAAGGAGGAGTATCCCTGGTTCTGGCCGGGCGGTACCTTCAAGGGAGAGCGGGTGAACGACCGGCATTACACGAACGCCGAGAAGCAGGCAGCCCGGCAGGGGACGAAGGACAAGACATCGTCCAGACGTTGAGCCGACGAGGAGCGATTTCATGGCACTGAAGTGGCAAGATTACATTGAGGAACGCAAGGACGTGATGGTGGGCAAGCCCGTTTTCAAAGGAACTCGCCTCACCGTCGAGTTCGTCTTGAAGCAGATCGGATCCGGCATGACTCACGAAGCCCTGCTCGATCAGTACCCGACCCTCAAACCCGAGCATCTTCGCGCCGCCATGCTTTACGCGGCCGACGTTGTGTCCATGGATCAATCCATTTACCAGTGATGCGACGGAAACATGCGCATCCTCGCGGATGAAAATATTGCGCGAGACATCGTGGCTTGGCTGCGGAGCGGCGAGCACGATGTCCTCTTCGCCGCGGAGGCCTCCCCTGGCACGGCCGATATTCGCTGGGTGGAAATTGCCGAACAGGAACAGCGGGTTATCCTGACGTCCGACAAGGACTTTGGCGAACTGGTGTTTCGGGAGGGCCTTACCAGTCACGGCGTCGTGCTGCTGCGACTCGACGAGCTGCCGGTCCCGGCGATCCTGGCACGACTCCAGGCCGTCTGGTCCGTCGTCGAGGCGAATCCAGCCCGCCGGTTCATCGTAATCACGGAAAAGAAAGTCAGAGTCCGTGCCACTCACGAACCAGGATAAAATGGGCGCCAGGAGGGACCGATCATGATTCACGGGGTCCGCATCCAGAATTTCAAATGTCTTCGGGACGTGAGCGTCGAGCTGGAGCGGTTCACCGTGTTCGTCGGTGCGAACGCGAGCGGCAAGACCAGTGTGCTGGAGGCCATACACCTTGCTGTTCGAGCCGCGACCGGCTCACCGGAGAAGGTCTTCGGCTAAGAGCGGCACTGCGATTGGCTGTATACGCGTGGAGGCGAGGGAGATCTCTCGATCGAGTGCGTCACTCAATCCGGCGAGTTCTCGGTCAGTGCGTCACCGGGACTGCTCTTCCCATCAGCGCCGGAGCTTCTGGGCAAAAGCAACGACTGGGACATTTCTGTGGCTCCCCCGGCGGGTCCCTCTTTGGAAGCTGCTCTCCGCCCGGCTCGCTCCCTTGTCTTTCTCCATCTGAACGCACAGCAGCTTTCGAAGGCCTCCTACTCCGAACGTGATCCTCCACGCGTCGAGCCTGACGGACAGGGCCTCGCATCGGTGCTGGCTTACATGGCCCTCAACGATCCCGACGGGTTCGACGAACTGGTTACGGTGGCCCGGATGCTGATCCCCCGGCTGCGCCGTATCCGCTTCCGCAAGGCGAGGGTCTACCAGACCGAGAGTGAGCTGGTCCGATTCGGCCGGGACACGGTGAATCGGAGCATCCGCCGACCGTATCAGGGGGAGTTGATCCTGTTCGACTTCGAGCACGCGGAAAATGTCTCCGCCCGCACCGCCAGTGAGGGGACGATACTGATCCTGGGGCTGCTTACTGTGCTGCTGGGCCCTATCCGGCCGCGAATCCTGCTGCTCGACGACATCGAACACGGTCTGCACCCGCTGGCCCAGAAGCAGTTGGTCGAAGTGATCGGGACTATCCTTCAAAAGTACTCAGACCTGCAACTGCTGGCCACGGCCCACTCCCCGTATCTGCTCAATTACCTGACCCCTGAGCAGGTACGAATCATGGCGGTGGGAGCTGACGGGTACGCTCGCTGCGGACGGCTCACCGACCACCCGAAATTCCCCACATGGAAAGACGAGATGGCCCCGGGCGAAATGTGGAGCCTGTTCGGAGAGACATGGCTGGCGAATAAGGGGGCGGGATCGTGAGTCTCCAGTTCGCTGTCGTGCACGAGGCTCCGGCCGATTTCCAGACCGCCACGGAACTCGCGGATCGAGTGCTGGTGGAGTCCTTCGACTGGATGGAGGAAGACCTGATCGAGCACCAACGGACCTGGATTCGGGAATCGAGCGGGGCGCCGCTGACTTGGAAGCGAATCAAGCAATCGGCTTTTGTCCCCCTTCTCTTTCCAACTGGTCTCGTCCGTGTTCTTCACCGGGGCCGCACGGACCGCCGCCTGAGCCTCTTGATAGGGACTGGCCAAGGCAACACTCGTCTCCCCTTCCAGCGCGGAGACCGCGCCCAGGAAGGTCGGCACCTCGAAGACCGTCTCGACGATCTCTTCCACACCCCGTCGGCCGATGTGATGACGGCCGCTCAAGTAAGACATCACTGCGGCCAAGCGTTGATCGAGTCCTTGACGAAACGCACCGACCCGCCGCCGACCCCGCATTGATTCCGCCGGGATGGAAGCTGGAGGCAGCCGATTCGAAGACGTCGATCGAGATGGTGGTCGTGTTCGCGTTCATGCCGACCCTCTCAGATTTTGAGGTCGCCGCATCCGAACGACGAGCTCACCCCGTTTTTGACGCCGCCCTGCCCATTGCAGGCGCCGCTCCGGCGACCACCATACAAGAGCATGAGGTTCAGCCTGGCGCGATCCCAAAGGCGAGCCTCATGGAAGCTGCTCTGCTCTCCGGCGACGGCTCGCGCCTGCCCGTCGCCTCGCGGAATCGATGTAGGGTTCATGACCTGCCGGACCTCTCGGACAACAAGTGCAGAGGAGTTCGAGAAACGGATAGTTCTCAACCCCAGGTTTGCCTGCCTCCTCGGACGCTCGTTGAAAGCACATTCGAGTTGTGACTCATACTATATTATTCCTATCGAACTACTAGCAATTTGTCAACAGTCTTTCCAGGCAGATTTTCAGGTCTCGTTCGATTTCTCGAGACTCCCGATGGTCCGAAAGCAAGAAATCCCGTAGAGTTGGTAGGGATAGATAAGCCGGCTGGGTCACCGGTGAAAGGAACCGGGGTTTCTCGCACCAAGAAGAGCCATTGCGATGACGGTTTCGGCAAAGTGCTACTATGCCCTCCGCGCGATCTACGCACTGGCGGAGCACCAGGGTTCGGTGCCTCTGAAGGCCAACGAGATCGCCGAGCGGCAGCATATACCGATCAAGTTTCTGGAGGCGATACTGAGCCAGTTGAAGGGAGGCGGTTACGTCACGAGCCGGCGGGGCGTGGAGGGGGGATACCTGCTGGCGCGCCCGGCCGACCGGCTGAAGATCGGCGAGATCATCCGCTTCATCGACGGGCCGATAGCGCCGGTGGACTGCGTCAGCGTGTCCAGTCCCAAGGAATGTGAATACCCGGGCCATTGCCCGTTTTTCGGATTCTGGGGCCGCGTCCGTCAGGCGATTTCCGACGTCGTCGATCAGACGACCTTCGCTGACTTGATCAAAGAAAATGCATCTCTAGGTTTGGTTTATATTCCCGAATGGACGATCTGAACCGCCCGGCGGAGCCCAGTCCTTCGACCCGGACTTGCGCGTGAGCCAAGGCGAGGCAAGCATGCTGACCGGCCCAACGTCTGCGGTCAGGAAACGGCATCGAGATACGCGGCATAGACTCGCGCCAGCAGCTCGTGGGTCATCATGTCGCCGGTGCGCCAGGGTTCGCCGTCCTCACCCTCCCAGACCCAGAGAAGCTGCCGTTTCATGTCCATGGCGATGGGTCTCTCGGGGAGATTCGCGAGGTAGCGGCTGAACCCGGCGAGTAGAGGGGCGGCCAGTTCCATCCAGCTTCGGGGAGAATGCCGGGTGGGAGAACCCGCTGCGCGCCAGAGGCTGTCCAGGCTCACGGCCGCGGGGCCGATGAGCTCGATCTGCTGGTTGAGCAGCGTCTCGACCGTGAAGTTCAACAATCCCGCCATCATTGATCATCCTTGTCTTGCAAGCAGGTGCCCCTGGACTGAGTAGACACGGAACCCGGATCGTTCGGGCTTGACGTAGGGATTGGTTGAGCCCTAGAGAGCACACCAAGCCTTGTAAACCTGGACACCATTCGGGCGACCGCGTCATGCGGCCACCAGTCCAAGCCCAGTCTCCCAGAAGCTATCCAAACCGCGAATCGGCTGGAATGTCGATTTTGCAGTCCAGCAAGAAAATGTCGATATTGCAGTCCGGCAAGAACTTGTCAAGAGCGGTCCGATTATTCCTACGGGTAAAGTATGGTTAGCGGAGTAACTCAACTCTACCAACTCGGCCTGAAAATGATCTTCTGCGAGGCCCTCGACCGCCCCGTCGGCCCCGTGGGGCAGGCGATCCTCGACGATCCACAAAGCGCAAGCAAGACGCCGCGTCCCGCACAAT
>JBAUOX010000691.1:0-4281 GCA_049579985.1 Isosphaeraceae bacterium
CTGGCCAACGTGACGAGCTATCCGAGTCGGGCCTCTCGTCTCACTGTGCGGCAGGCCTTTCGGGCTCCCGAAATCCGCACGTCTTAGATTTGCGGTCCTCTTATCGGAAGGCGCGCCCCATCGCGAACGAACAGTGGGATCTGTTCCAGAGGAGCCTCGACGATTACCACTTCACCGTCCGGTGCGCGCGCACCAGTCCAAGCGTTCGTCCAATCGGCCCCAGCTGGAAGATAGACACTGCGCTCGCCGGCCCTCTCTTCCAGCACCGGCGCCACGAGCAGGTCCCGGCCGAACATGAACTGGTCGTCGACGTCCCAGGAACCTTGGTCCTCCGGGAACTCGAGGAGGAGCGGGCGCATGATGGGCACGCCCGTCCTGCTGGTTTCCCTGGCCTGGTCGTGCAAGTAGGGCCGCAGTCGTTCGCGCAGGAATATGTAGTCCCTCGCGATGCGGTAGACGTCGTCCCCGAAGGACCAGATTTCGTTGGGACCACCGGTCATGTCGGACCCCATCGGCATATTGGGCATGCGATCGCCGTGCAGGCGGAACAACGGGCAGAACGCCGCGAACTCGAACCAGCGCACGAGGAGCTCCCGGAAGCTCGGATCCTCGGGGTTCCCCCCGAAGAAACCACCGATGTCGGTCGTCCACCACGGGATGCCGCTCATGGCCATATTGAGGCCGGCACGTACCTGGATGCCAAGCGATTCAAAGGTGGAGGGAATGTCCCCCGACCAGACCGCCGCGCCATAGCGCTGGCTGCCGGCCCAAGCAGACCGGCACAGCAGGAGCACCTCTTTCTCTCCGCGCTCCACCATGCCTTCGTAGAAGGCACGCGCGTGCTCACGGGGGTAGAGGTTGGCAACCTCGAGGCCAGGCCCCGCGGCGAATTTCAGGCTCCCCGGGCAGGCGGGCTGCATCTCGGGTTCACAGGCGTCGAGCCAGAAGACCCGGACTCCCGCCCTGTAGTAGTTCTTCTCGACCTGCTCCCAGATGTACTCGCGCGCCTCAGGGTTTGTGGGGTCGTAGAACGCGGCGCCGATGAAGTTGCTAAGGCCCCGCTCGGGCCAGGTGGTGTGAACGGAGGCGTTCTGTTCGCTGGAGATCAGCAAACCGCGCTCCAACATGGGCTGGTAGTTGGCAGAAAGAGGGCTGAGGGAGGGCCAGATCGAGACCATGAGCTTGGTGCCCATGGACTCGAGCTCGTTCACCATCGCCGCCGGGTCTGGCCAATCCACCGAATAGAAGCTCCAGTCCCCGAGGTACCTCCAGTGGAAGAAGTCGCTTACGATCACCGCCAGCGGGACCCCTCTGCGGTGATACTCCCGCGCGACTGCCAGCAGCTCCTCCTGGGTTTGGTACCGAAGCTTGCTCTGCCAGAAGCCGCTTGCCCAGGACGGCAGCTCTGGAGCGTGCCCGGTCGCGTCGGCGTAGTGCGAGAGGATTTCTGCCGGGTTGTCACCCGTGGTCACCCAGTAGTCGACCTGGCGCGCGCTGTCTGCCACCCAGCGCGTGCCGTTGGCGGCGAGCTCGACACGTCCGACAGCGGGGGAGTTCCACAGGAACCCGTAGCCACTGCTGGACACCAGGAACGGGATCGAGACCTCCGCGTTGCGTTGGACCAGATCCATGACCAGGCCCTTCTGGTCGAAGCGCCCGTGGAGGTGCTGGCCAAGCCCATAGAGCTTCTCCCCGCCGTAGGCCTTGAAGCGCTGATCTATGTGGTAATGCCCATTGCCGTTTGCCGAGAACAAGCGCGGTCCTGGCCACCAGAAGTGGGCCTTCTCTTCGGACAACAGCTCCCTGCCGTCATCAGAGCGCCAGAAACTGACGAGTCCTTCGCGAGAGATCTCCGCCCTGAGCTTCCCGTTCACAAGGGTTGCCCCGTCACGGCTCGCTGCAGCAGAGAAAGACGGGCGGACGGCGACGAGCGCGCCCGGTATGTCCTCGACTATTTGCCCCTGGCTGGCACGGACCCTGATCGAGTCTTCGCCCCAAGCTTCCAGGCGTAAGCGCTCGTGGCCCGAGGAGTACTCAATCGCTGTGGCGCTGTCGTCGGACATTTAGGCACCTTTCTCGATGTCGCACTTTGTTGTCAACCTTTGAGCACGCCGGCTCGTAGCCCGCCAAATACGTGGCGCTGCCCGAAACCCAGGATTAGGCCTGCCGGGATGGCGACAAAGACAACCGGTTGACGTCCTAAGTCCCTATCAACGGGATCGGCCTGAGCAACCATGTCGTAAGCGCGAGCACACGACAAGAAGGCTCAGGCCAATGAGGAGAGTACCGCCGTCCCTGCTCGTCGGCGCGGAACTCGACCAGTTGCTGCGCGGCGAGCTCGACGAGGGGACCAAGATCGTCTCGTCCCTCGTCGACACCGTCACCCGCCTCGTCATCCAGAGCTCTCGAGGCCGAGCAGTCCGACTTCCTCAAAGGACGCGGTCGCGACGAGCGAAGAGCGCTCGAGGGCGGCCTGCGCAACGGGTATGAGCCAGGCCGCGTCCGCTCGGCCGAGGGTGCGATCAAGGTGCGCGTCCCCCAGGTGCGTGCCACCGGGGAGCTCTACCGCTCGAGCCTGATGAGCCCTCTCGACGGCAACTCCGACGTCTTGGACCACCTCGCCACCGAAGCCCCCTCAGAGACCCTGATCAGGGTGCCGGATCCTTCGCGCGCGTTTCGCCGACCGTGAACTGAACGTCACGAATGAGACGTCGTCGGACTTGTTGTCGTCGAGCCACTCTTCGAGTTCGGCGTCCACAGGCTGTACCAGGAGAACTTCTTGCCCCGGTTCGCGCCGACCGTGCCGGAGACCTCGCCGAGATAGGTTCCGCGCGAGTCGTATACGAAGCAGGCGAACTGCTGGCCCTTTGCCCATGCCGAACCCATGAGGCAGCGCGCCGAGCGCGCCGAGGCGATGCCGAAGCCGTCGTTTGTCCGGGAGCGGACCTGCTGTTCGATACGCGCCTCGAAAGCCGCGAGCGAGACACCTGGCGGGAGGCCGCTCGGCGAAGCCTGCGGGTGCGTGAAGAGAAACTTCGCCGACAACAGGGCGGCATCGGCGAGCACGACCACGACAACGACCAGAATGAACACCCAGTGGCGTTTGCTCTTGCGCGTCTCGGTCGCGGAACTGGGATCTTCGTGCAGCTCTCCACCGCCGGTCGTAGACGCACTCGACGCTGAGGCGCCGAGGACACGTTCCGCCTCTGCCTTCTCCTTCTCGTCCGTCACGCTCGCTGAGTCTAGGAGCGGCGGGGGACGGCGGCGATACGCGGTGCCTGGGACGCGAATCCTCGTGCCCGCCTGCGATTCTCGGCTTTGCCGGCCACACATGCCCAGTTCTTTGCTGACCTGTCCCCGCCGACCGGACGATGCTCCGCCGCGGTCATCGGCGGTCTGTTCGTCGTGCTTGCGGGCGCGGCACGGATCCTGCAACTGCGCCTCTGCGTCCGAGGGCTCCGCCCGGCACACCGCGGCGCGCATCGGACGAGAAAGACCGGACCGCGACCCGAACCCCCTGAACGGCGGGTGAGGAAGGCCTCGTCGCGCCTGATCGCAACCTCGTTCAGCCGGTCGGCTATCGGCTGGGCGGAGTGGTGCTTCCAGGGCTTGACGCAGTCATAGGGATGGTCACGGAATCCGTCGAGCTCGCAAAGCGGCGTGCGGTCCCCGGTCACCGGCAGCACGGTGCAAGCCGTGAAGTCGATGCCGATGCCGATCACGTCCTCCGCCCGGACTCCTCCGGATTCCAGCCCTTCGGGGATTCCCCGGTAGAAGACCTCCAAGTAGTCACCGGGGTCCTGCAGTGCGGTGTCCGGCGGCAGCTCCACGCTGGTCAAGGGCAGCCTGGCATCGATCACGCCTTGCGGGTCCGCGACCTCGGCGATCGCGACCTCTTCTCCGGTGCGCAGATCGAGAAGAAGGACTCGACCCGACATCGTTCCGAAGTCGATGCCAATCGCCACTCGCCGGTTGCCCGCCGACGGTGAGGTGCTCACGACTCACCTGCCGAGCTGGGCAGACCCGCGACCCTGCGCACCCTTACGACGTCTCCCAAGCTCCTGAACGAGGCGTCCGACTTGATATCCGTGGCGTCGTCGACACGCCGCCACGGCCGGAAACCCACACGAGGAGTCCCCGGCAACGGGCTCTACAACATTGACACCAGTCACCGTGACTCCCCAGACCGGAGTTCAGCGTCTGTTTCACGAATGTGCTGGTAGCAGTGGCGCGACAGACAGTTGTTTCCCCTACGCATCACGCGTAGGGGCTGCTCAGGAG
>JBAUOX010000692.1:0-4193 GCA_049579985.1 Isosphaeraceae bacterium
GACCATGGGAAGCGGCTTGCCCTGCTCGTTTATGGCCTTAGCCTGGCCTTCTGCTATTCGGCCAGTACCCTCTACCATGGCGTCCGACTCCCGGCCGCCCGGATCGCGGCATTTGCCCGCCTGGACGGCGTCGGGATCTTCGCCCTGATCGCGGGGAGTTACACCCCCCTGGCGTGGTGCCTGATGCGGGGCCGCTGGCGGCGCTGGACCCTGGCGGTCGTCTGGACCGTGGCGGCGACGGCCACGATCTTGATTGCGTCTGGCCGCCACTTCTCGCCCCTGTTGTCCACCTGCGTTTACCTGGGGATGGGGTGGGGTGTCGTCGTCTGCTATTCGCAGATTGCGCAGGTCGTGACTCACCGTGCACTGGTGCCAATCGTCGTTGGAGGCCTGTCCTATAGCGTGGGGGCGGTGCTCAACCTGCTGCACTGGCCCGCCCTCTGGCCCGGGGTCTTCGGGGCCCATGAGCTGTTTCACCTCTTCGTGCTGGCGGGCAGTCTGGCTCACTACCTGTTCATTCTCAAGGTGGTCGTGCCGTTCGTATGGGGGTCTTGAGCTGTCGGTGTCATTTGTTACGCGGTATAATCAAAGTCATGTATCAACCTATTCTCGTTGGCGGGCTGGAATTGGCCGATGAAGGTTTTCCATTGCGGATGTTGTGGCCAGCTCGTGTTCTTCGAAAACAGCGCGTGTGTGAGTTGCTGGCGTACGCTCGCTTACCTTCCCGACCGAACCGAGATGGGCACGCTCGAGCCGCTCGTGGGGGACCAATGGCGTGTGCTCTCGACGGGTGAGAAAGGGCCGACCTACCGGCTCTGCCTGAACTACAGTCGGGAGAACGTCTGCAACTGGGCCGTACCTGTCGACGACCCGAACCCGTATTGCCGGTCCTGCCGGTTGAACCGGGTCATTCCCAACCTGAGCCGGCCAGGCACACGCGAAGCCTGGGCGCGACTGGAGGCGGCCAAGCGCCGGTTGATCTGTAGCTTGCTCTGCACCGAGCTCCCCCTGACGGGCAAGGCCGGGGACCCGCAGCGCGGTCTGGCGTTCGACTTCCTTGCCGACCTCGACCCCGGCACGCCGGGGGCGATCTCCACCCCGACCGGGCACCTGAACGGAGTGATCACCATCAACGTGGCCGAGGCCGACGATGCCGAGCGCGAGACGCGGCGACTGCGGATGCACGAGCCGTACCGGACACTCCTGGGCCACTTTCGGCACGAGATCGGCCATTACTTCTGGGACCGGTTGATCCAGGGGACCGACCAGGTCGATGAGTTTCGCTGGCTCTTCGGCGACGAGCGGCGGGATTATGGCCGGGCGCTCGATCGCCATCATCAACAGGGCGCCCAGGTTGACTGGGCCATGTCGTTCGTCTCCGCCTACGCCAGCGCTCACCCCTGGGAGGACTGGGCCGAGACATGGGCGCATTACCTGCACATGACCGACACACTGGAGACGGCACTCCTGTGCGGCCTTTCGCTACAGCCGAGACGATCCAACGAGCCCGAGTGGAAACCCGAAATTGCCGACTTCGGTCAACGGCCCTTGTCGTTCGACCAGATGGTCGAACGCTGGTTCCCGCTGACCTACGTGCTCAACAATTTGAACCGCTGTATGGGGCTGCAAGACCCTTATCCTTTCGTCTTGCCCACTCCGGTGCTCAACAAGCTCCGGTTCGTGCACGAGGTCGTCCAAGGACCCGAAGCGTCTGCTCCGCGCTGAGCTGATTGGGAGGAAATCAGGGGCAAGGGGGAACGAACGCTCAGGCCCGAACCTCCGATCTGACCGAGGCACCGTCGTTGTTTCCTTGTCTCCGTCGATCTCGCAGGAGCCGCTCATGCCCAACCGCCTCCGCCCGCGCACGATCATGAGTCTTGGCGGCCTATCCCCGCGGCAGGTCGCCGTGGGAATGTGGAAACGGATGGAGGAACACGATGCCATGACCTGGGCGGCGGCCGTTGCTTTCTACGCGATGCTCGCCACCGTCCCGTTCCTGGCCCTTGTCCTGGTCGGCGTGGTCTTGCGACTGCCCGACCTCTCGGGCGCAGGCCGCCAGACGACCGGCCTCGGTAACCTGACGGTCGACCAGCTCGACGCGACCCTGAGGTCGCTCTTCCCGAACGAAGCCTACGTCCTGGTCAGGGACCAGATCGCGCGCATCCAGGGTGAACCTCCTCTGGCTCTGCTCTCCCTGGGCGCGGTGATTGCGCTCTGGAGTGCGTCGAACTTGTTCCTGGTCGTCATCGACGCGCTGAATCGGACTTACGGGGTCAAGGAAACACGATCGTACGTGAAGCTCCGGCTAACGGCGATGGCCATGACGCTCCTCCAGACGGCCTGCCTGGTCGGGTCGCTCGTGGCGATCGTCGCCTGGCCGCAGATTCTCCGCGTACTCGGCTGGGATCCCAACGGTGCGGTGGCATGGGTGGCGATGGCTGTCCGATGGTCTGCCGTGATCCTGATGGTACTCCTGAGCTTCGCGCTGACATTCCATGTCGGCCCCAACACCCAGCATCGCTGGGCCTGGGTCACGCCGGGGAGCCTGGCGGGAACCATCGCCTTCCTGGTTTTCTGCATCCTGTTCCGCCTCTACGTCCAGAACTTCGGCCGCTACAAGTCGTTGGGAGCGCTCGGAGGGGTCATGGTGCTGTTGTTCTGGTTCTGGGTCGTGGCGCTGGTGCTCCTGGGCGCGGCCGAAATGGATAGGATGATCGAGGCCGGCTCAACGAACGGCGGGTCCCCGGCCAGATGATCGCCCCGACCGACTGCCGCGACTGAGGGGTTGTGGCTCAGGAGTGCGAGAAGGGTTATCGGTCTGTGCCCAAGGTTCGCGGCCTCAGGGCCGGCGAGGAGTCCCCGGGATCGCCGTCCTGCTCAGCCACTCGTCGCCGCTGCCATCGTCGTTGCCGTTATCGGAACTGTCATCGCCGTCGCCGGAACCACCGTCGCCGGCACAGCGGAAGCCGCCCTTGCCAGGATCTGGTCACGGGCATCGGCCAGCGAGAAGGCCACGTGCGTGGGGCCGACTCCCGAGAGCCCCTCGGAAGCCGCGTCGCTGCCGGCCTCCCCCCAGCGCCCCACCACGATCGGCAAAGCGGCGAACCGCGCCCGGAGCCGCCGGACCTGGTAGCGGGCCTGCGCCAGGGGCTCCGGAGGCAGGTGCGATAGAATGACCATCGCCGGGGACACTTCCGCCACGCGCTCGGCGAGCTGCATCGGCGGGCCCGCGCCTTCGAGATTCACGAGTGTGCACTTCGACGGGGCGAGGATCTGTCCCAGCATTCGCAGGGTCAAGGCGTCGGCGCTGCCGCTCGCCGCCACGCCCGCGACCTTGTACTGTGGCGACGCGACTGTCCCATTGGCCCGCCCCGGCTCTCCTTCGCCCGACCGGGCAGCGGTCTTCAAGCTGAGATCTGCCGTCCCCTCCAGGTCGTCGAGGATCTCACCGATGACCCGCAAGATGAAGGACATGTCGCTCTCGTCCAGCTCCCCCAGCGCCGCGTCGCGCCCGGCACGCGAGAGGGCCGGGACCAGCATCTGATCGAAGACCTCGGCACGCGGGCGTTCCTTCAGGGTGGCTTCGACGACGGCGGTGGCCCCGTCCTGGTCGAGCGAGACGAGCCGCTGGTAAAGCCGGATATTTTGGTCCAGCTCGGCCTCCTCGCCCAGGAGCGTCGCGAAGAAGCCCAAGCTCGGAACGTACTTGCCGAGTACCGCAAGGCAGAGCGTCATGGGCGTCGACAGCAGGGTGCCGAGCAGCCCCCAGAGCCACGTCCAGAACATCGCCGCGACCAGCAGTCCAAGGGCCGACACCCCGGTGGTCTTGCCGTAGATGATTGGCTCCAGATAGCTCAGCGCCACCTCGACCGCCCCGAAGAGTGCGACCACTTCCAGCGGCTGACTCCAACCGGGGAAGTACGCGACCGAGAATACCAAGGGCAGCAGAAACGCCACCGCCGCCCCCACGTAGGGGATGAACCGCATCATCGCCGCGAGACAACCCCAGAGCACCGCGTACGGCACGCCGATCGCCCAGAGGCCCAGGCCGACGATCAGCCCGTACCCCGCGTTGACCAGCGTGATCATCGCCAGGTAGCGGCTGATCCGCTGGCCGATCTCGCCCATGGTCCGGGTCGTGAGGTTGATCTTGCGCTGGCCGAAGAGCTGGACGATCCGGTCTCCCACGTCCT
>JBAUOX010000693.1:0-15959 GCA_049579985.1 Isosphaeraceae bacterium
TCGCTGGTTCAGGTAATCGGTCGGAGAGGAGGCGTAATGAAATCCTCCCATGCCCATACCCATGCCCATACCCATACCCATGCCCATACCCATGCCATATTGCGCCCGGGCGGATCTTGTCCCCGGACCCAGTGCGGCTATTACCATCAGCAGAGCCGATGCCCTGGGAAGACGCTTGCTGTTCCACGTCATGGACCGTTCCTCCTATTCACGGCGAGCCTTTGCAAACGGGGGAACCAAAGAATGCCAGGTGGCGCGTGCTCCACAACGATCAGAGCAGCGGCTACGTCGGATTGTAACCCGCGCTCCTCATTTCAAACAGGGCCGCGAGGGCAGGAAGGGCAAGAACGAGCGAAGCTGGATCAAGGACACTCATGGGCTCATCTCGTGGACGGTGGGCTATGGCCGGGATCGTATAACTAGAGTCCGTCCGATCGGCCGGGGAGGCTTTCCTCACGGGCTGACAGGACGGACCCATCGGATTGGGGTTCATCCCCGGGCCGTGCCCGCCGCCATGGCGGGATCCGGCATGCACGAAAATCGCACGCCTCAGGTTCCGAACTCGGGCCGCCGTGACGAGAGCTGGGACTGGAGGCGCTGGATGATCGACGAGTGCATCTGGGAAACTCGCGACTCACTCAGGTCGAGCGTGGCGCCGATTTCTTTCATTGTCAATTCTTCATAATAATAGAGGATGATAATAAGCCGCTCATTACGATTCAGACCCTTCGTGACCATGCGCATCAGGTCCTTGCGCTGCAGCCGCCGGGTCGGGTCTTCCCCCTTCTTGTCTTCGAGAATGTCGATCTCGCGGACATCCTTGTAGCTGTCGGTCTCGTACCATTTCTTGTTCAGGCTGATGAGGCCGACCGCGTTGGAGTCCACCGACATTTTTTCATACTCTTCCATGGGAAGGCCTAGCTGTTCGGCCAGCTCGACATCGGTGGGCGGCCGGCCGTGCCTGGCTTCGAGCTCCTTGCGGGCTTCTTCCATCTTGGTGGCCTTGGACCGGACCAGGCGGGGAACCCAGTCCATTGTCCGTAGCTCGTCGAGCATGGCGCCGCGAATTCGCGGAACGCAGTAGGTCTCGAACTTGACGCCGCGGCCCAGGTCGAACGCGTCGATGGCATCCATCAGGCCGAAGACTCCGGCGGAGATCAGATCATCGAGATCGACCCCCTCCGGCAGGCGCTGCCAGATCCGCTCGGCGTTGTACTTGACCAGGGGCAAGTATCGCTCGACGAGTTGATTCCGCAACTCCGTGGTGGGGTGTTCCTTGAACTCACGCCAGAGTTCGGTTACATCCACATCCACCTTGGTTGACATCCTGACCTCCGTGTCGCCTGAGCGCGAGGGTCCACATCCATGTGCCAAGGGCAAGTGTACGGCATGCCATGCGTTCATCCAGGAACCAGGATTCGACGTCGCCGTCACTAGCGCACCGCGATTGCCGGGATCCCGACCATCGCATCGGTGTGCCTGCCCTTTGCCCTCCCGCCGTTCGAGGAACTTGATCCCGATTGAATATCGGACAACCCGACCAATCCGCTTGAGAAGCACTGTCAGACCAACCCGAAAATCACGACTTTCATGTCGGCTCTCCTTTCTTTTGTGCAGTCTTTCTCTTTTGTGCAGATTTTCTCCAGAGAAGTCATTTCCTCAATCGGCGCGCACGCCAGCGCGGCCGAACGCCCAGCGGGCGACCCGGGCCATGACGACGCCGATGCCGTTGCCGCGAGTTTGGGGCCGGTCGTCGTTGTCGTTGTCGTTGTCGTTGCCGCACTCTAGCAGGGAAGCCTCTGGAAAACGCGGCCTCGAGACCACCACGGGCTGCTCCCGCAGGGTGAATTCGCGCCACTGGCGCTGCGCCCTGACAAGCTGCCGCAGACTGTCCGCTTGGTCGGACATCGTGCCCCCTTTTTTCCCGATCTCGTCCACCCGGATCCCGAGCGGTCGTGACGCGGGAGGACTCAGCCGGGAGATGAGTTCCAGCCCCTCGCGAGCTGAATTCGACAACACGGTTCTCAACCAATGGCCTCCAGTCCCAGGATCAATCGGGCCAGCCGTTTGCGGTCCGCCGGCTCGATGTCGTCAGGCACAGCCTGGCCGGTGGTCAGGTAACTGACCGGGCGGTTCGCCTGTCCCAGCACGCCGAGAATCGCGCCGAGGTCCTCGGCCTCGTCGAGCTTCGTCAAGATCAAGCGATCGGCCCGGACCAGGGCGAACCGCTCGACGGCCGACCTGAGAGTGCGTTCGGCAGCCCCGGCGCTAAGGACCAGGTGGACCTCGTCGGGCCGTGCCTGAGCCATGAAATCGGCCAGTTCACGGATCTTGACCTCGTCCCTCGGGCTTCGCCCCGCGGTGTCGATGAAGACCATATCCACCGCGCCCAGCTCCTCGACCGCCTGGTGCATTTGGCCCGGATCGTTGGCCACGGCCAACGGCAGGTCGATGATCTCCGCGTAAGTCTTCAGTTGCTCCACCGCGGCGATCCGATAGGTATCAACTGTGATCAGCCCCACCCTGAGACCGTGAACCAGCTTGAAGTTGGCTGCGAGCTTGGCCACCGTCGTTGTCTTTCCGACCCCAGTCGGCCCGACCAGGGCCACCATCCGGCGGGTTCCAACAACAGCCCGGATCGGCGGCGCGATCGAAATGCACTGCTCGACTGCCTCGCAGAGCGCGGCCTGGAGCGACGCGGGGCTGTCGACCTGATCGGGTTGCAGGTTGTCGGCGACGTACCGCACCAGCCGGCGCGCCAGCACTTCGGGAACTTCGGCCTCCACAAGCCGGGCATACGTCGGGATCAGCTCGCCGGGAAGATCGGGCAGAAGGTGGTCGATCCGTCCCTGGCGGCTCAGAGTTTCGACCATCGCGTGCAGTCGGCTGAGCTGCTCTCCGAACTGTGCCTGGGCTCCGGCGGAGAGCGTCGAGCCGGCTCCCTCCCACGATTGATTCTTACCAGCGGCTTCATTGAAGAGAGGCTCCTGGCCCGATGGCATGGTGGCAGAGGCCGTCACCTCGATCAGCTCGCGCGGACCGAGTCCGAGAAGCCGCCGGCGGCGAACCTCGCGCGAGGCGAGGATGACGGCGTCACCGCCCAGGTCTCGGCGCACCCGCGCCAGGGCCTCCTTCATCGTTCTCGCTCGATAGGTTTTCTCACCCATTCACATGACCTCTGGTTCGGTGGCTCAGCTCAAGCCATTGCTCCGGTGGTGGAGAAAGTCGTCACGGTTTCGGGCTCCTCCTCGATCACACTGCCCAGCACCTCGATCGGCGTATCTCGCGGGATCTCGCGCTGGCTGAGCACGACCAATCTGGGCAGATCGGCCCGGGTCAGGTCCTTGAGCACTGCCCGGGCGGGTGTCGATGTGAGAATGAGCGGCGGAAATCCTGCTTCGACAAGGTTGCCGACTGCAAAAGCCACGGCGCGGATAATGCTGCGGGCAGTCTCGTCGCCCAGTGCCTCGGCCGGGCGGGTGTCGGTCTGGTTGCCTGCCGCCGTGAGCCGGGCATCGAGCGACCTGGACAGGGTCACGACCCGGAGCCTGCCGTCGCCGCCACGATAACTCTCGGTGATCTGGCGGGAAATGCTTTGGCGAGCGTGTTCGGTCAGCACGTCGATGTCCCTGGTCTTGCCGGCATGCACGGCCAGTGTCTCGAGGATCGTCTCCAGATCGCGAATGCTGACCCGCTCGCGGAGCAGGTTCTGCAACACGCGCTGAAGCTCCCCGGGGCGAAGCAGGCCCGGCACGACTTCGGCCGCCAGCGTCGGCGCCGTGGTCCGGACTCGATCGAGCAGGCGCTCGATCTGCTCGCGGGTCAGCAACTCGTCCGCGTGGTTGCGGACGATCTCGCCGAAATGGCCGGCGACCACCGCCGCCGCATCAAGGATCTGGCAACCCGCCAGCTCGGCCACCTCGCGACCGTCGGTGTGAATCCAGACCGCCGGCAGACCGGTGATCGGGTCGATGCCGTCGCGGCCATCGGGCCGGGAGACCATCCCGGCCGGCGGGATGGCCAGCAGTCGCCCCGAATAGGCCGTTCCATGACCGACGACCGTTCCCCGGATCTTGACCCGGTATTCGTTGGGCGCCAGGCTGATCTGGTCGTGAATCCGCACCTGGGGGACGATCAGCCCGAGCTCGCGTGCCACACGCTGGCGAACCGTCCGCAGCCGCTCGAGCAAGTCGCCGCCGCGCGTCGGGTCGGCAAGGCCAATCAGGCGAAAGCCGATCTCGAGCTCCAGCGGATCGACGTGCAGCAGGTCGTCCATGCCCTCGGGCGATGCCGCGATCGCCGCGGCGATCTCACCCGGGGCCAGCCGAGAACCCATCGCGGCCGCGGTGTTTCGATCGGTCACTCTGCCGGCGCCGTGGTCGTCGGTTCGCTTGCCCGCATCGGCGCCGCCGTTGGCTCTCGTCTCGCGCTGCCGCGCCACGTTCGTCGGCCTGGTTTCCGGCTCCGCCATGCCGTCCTCGTCGCTTTGCGTCCTCAGGAACAGCGCACCCGTCCCGAGCCCGCCGGCCAGGACGAGCAGGGGTATTTTGGGAAGCGGGGTGAACATCAGAAGACCGAGGAAAACCGCCGCCGTGCCCAGTACTCCACGGTTCCAGAAGAGCTGGCCCACCACGTCACGGCCCAGGTCGGTCGATGACGACGAGCGGGTCACGATCAGGCCCGCGGCCAGCGAGATCAGGAATGCCGGCACCTGGCTGACCAGCCCGTCGCCGATCGTCAGCTTCGTGAAGACGTTAACCGCCTCGCCCAGGCTCATGTGATGGTTGAAGACGCCCAGGAACAGGCCGCCCGAGATGTTGACAAGCAGGATGACCACGCCGGCGATGGCATCGCCGCGGACAAACTTGCCGGCTCCATCCATGGCGCCGAAGAAGTCGGCCTGGCGATAGACCTCGTCGCGCCGCTGGTGGGCCTCGTGCTGGTCGATCAGACCGGCATGCAGATCGGCGTCGATGGCCATTTGCCGGCCAGGCAGGCCGTCGAGCATAAACCGCGCGGCGACCTCGCTGATGCGGGTGGCTCCCCGAGTGATCACCACGAATTGGATCACCACCAGGATTGAAAACAGGATCACGCCCACCAGCACCTGGTCACCCGCGACGAATTCGCCGAACGAGCGGATCACGCCTCCGGCCGCGTCCAACCCGTTCTCACCTCCATGAATGAGGACCAGGCGGGTCGTCGCCACGTTGAGGACCAGCCGCGTCAGCGTCGTGGTCAGCAGAATGGTCGGAAACGCACTGAATTCCTGGGGGGTCCGGATAGCCAGGGTTGTGAGCAGGACCACCACCGCCAGGGTCAAGTTGGCTGAGAGCAGAACGTCGAGCAGCCCGGGCGGAATCGGAATGACGAACACCAGGATCGCACCGACGATGATGACCGGCAGGACCAATCCTGAAGTTCGCCTCCAGCCGGAGGCGAGTGGACTCGACGTCGTGGGAGGCATTCGTTCCCCTCCACAGGCCCTTTGATACCGACGGAATGCGCCGGGACGCCCGCGATTGCCGACCCTGACCGGCAGGGCTGGACAGCTCCCGGCTGGCGATCGTTCCCGAACCGGCCGCGAGTCCCGGGCGACATGACGAGATCTTCACCGGGCGTGCCGACGTTCCGGCCTGCACTGCCGCTTTCTCCGCGGATCCATTGCTCGAGAATTCCGGCCTCCGCCGGATTAATAAACCGTCATTCATGAAGCCGAGAGCTGGCTCCCTTCAGATGTGTGCCGGCAAATTACCGCCGATGCCTGCTGTTGTCCAGAGCGAAACCCGCATCGATGTCGATAACAGAAATGTTCGGTTCAGCTTACTTTAGCCGGCCAGACCGCGGCGACTTCCACCATCAACTCGACTGGCAGAGCCGCGGGCAGAAGCGCACCCGAGGCGGCATGCCGGGCCAGGCGGCGAGCCAGGTCGGGCGCATCAACCTGGGGCAGCCGCGCTGCGAGGGCCGAGCGGCGCACTCCCTTTCCGGTGGTTCCCTGGGCGACGTTGCACACGGTCACGCGGCGCGGCGGTGGCCCCCCGGCAAGCACCAGCGTCAAGCCATCGTTCCCGGTGAGAACCAGGCTCGCCCCCGCAACCAACTCCGGGGCATCGCCCCTCCAGGCCCTGGCGAGCCGCCGGCGTCTGGCGCGCAGGGACACATCGCCCTCCATCACCCGCACGTCCTCACGCTGTTCTTGCGGCGACGTCCGCAGCATCGCCTCGTACCGGACATGGCGGAGGCCGAAATCCGCCAGACCCAAAACCATCATGACCAGCGCGAGAACTCTGGCAGGCTGAATCAGCGCGTGGCCCGTCGCGATGGCCAGTGCCGGGAATTCCAGGTTGCTCAGCCGCTGAATTTCTCCCCATTGAGCTCGAATCGCCCAGAATGAAACCCCCACGAGCACCACCGCCTTGATCACCGACCAGGCGATTCTCTCGAATCCGGCGGCCATTCCGCCGCCGCGGCCGAGAATCCAGAGACGGGTTGGGTCCGGGGCGATCAGCCCGATTGCCCAGAGCCCGCGGACCTGCAATTGATGAGCGGCCGACGCCCCTGCCGCGAATCCCGTCAATATCACACCCAGGGGAACAGCCACCGCCATGACCGCTTGCCGGATGTGGGAGACGAATGCCGGTCCATCGACCCAGGTCACCGGGGCCCCGCCGGCCGATCGCCGCGCCAGTCCGATCAAGCCGCCAGCCAGGTCTTCGCCCCAGAAGCCGAGCAGCAAGACCGCGACCAGCCAGCCGCCAGCCGCCGTGAGCTCCGGGCTATGTGCGACCTGCCCCTGCTCGCGCGCAATCTGTAAGCGGCGTTTCGAGGCTGGTTGGGTTCGGTCCTCGGACATGGCACGGCCTCAGTCGCGATCGAGTTCGGAACTCACGGCCCCCAGGGCCAGCTTGTCCATGCCTGCGAGAGCGTCACAGCCAGGGTCCCGAGGCTAAGGAGGATAAGAACGATTCCGAGCGTCGAGCGAACGGGAAGAGAGAGCGCGAGGAAAGGCACGGCCGGGGCCAGCCGTCCAATCCAGCCCAGGACGATGCCTGCCACCGCGAGTGCGATGGCCACGGGGGCGGCGGCACGGAGTGAGAGTGCCAGGGCGCCGCCGACCTGGGCAAAGACCTGCGAAACCGCGCCCTCGTTCAAACCCAGGCCGCCCGCCGGGACAGCCCGATAGCTTTCGACCAGGGCCCCGACCAGGACAAGAGGACCTTCCATGGCCAGGAACACAGCCAGCGCGATCAGCCCGTAGAGATGGCCCAGAGGCGTGAGCTCTTCGCCGGTCTCGGGATCGAACAGGGCCGACGCCGATAGCCCCGCCTGCGCCGCCACAAGATCACCGGCCTGGCGAGCCGCTGCCACGATCAACCCCGCCGATAGCCCCAGAAGCCCTCCCACGAGCAGTTCCATCAGGGCCAGCCAGGCGACCCGCGGTCCGGCTGGAAGCGAGCCGATCATGGGCTCGAGAGCCGGAATCAGGACCACGCCGAGCATCAGGGATAGAAGGATTCGCAAGTGCCAGTCCACTCCCGGGACGACGGTCAAAGGTGCCGTCATGCAGACCCCGCTGACGCGGGCGAGGACCAAGAGCCAGATGGGCGCATGGGCGGCGATCCAGAACTGATCAAGATGAATCAGATCCATGTTCATCATCTCGCCTGTTCGTGCCTGGTCATTCCGTGTCGAGGTGCGACGATGATTCCCCGCTCAGAGCAAGTCGGGAATCGAGCCGATCAGGTCCACCGTGAAGCTCACCCACCGGCCAACGAGCCAGGGAAGGATCGCCAGCAGGACCAGGAGAACCGCGACCAGCCGCGGGACCAGCCCCACAACGGGCTCGTGCAACTGAGTGACGGTCTGCAGAACATTGATCACCAGCCCGGCCAGCAGCGCAACCGCCAGCAACGGCCCACCCAGGAGCAGGGACATCCGGAGGGCTTCGCGCGACCAGTCGATCACGTGAGTCAGGTCCACGATGGCCATCCTTTCCTTGCTAGGATCCACCGGCCGCGAAGCTCGACAGGAGCATCGATGCCACCAGCAGCCACCCGTCGGCAAGCACAAAAACGATCAGCTTGATGGGCATGGCCACAAGAGTCGGAGGAAGCATGTACAGACCCATCGCCGCAAGCACCGCGGAAACGACAAGGTCGATGACAAGGAAGGGAAGGTACAGGATAAAGCCAATCACCAGCGCGGTGGTCAGCTCGCTCAGCAGATAAGCCGGGGCCACGACCCGAAACGGAAACTCGTGGGCGTACTGGGGCTCGACCTGGCCCGGGCTGAAAGGCACCGTGTAGCGGTAGAGCGACCAGAGATGATCCTGGTGCTTCGTCTGGATGATCTGGTCGATCATGAACGTCTTGATCGGAGTCGAGCCTGCCGCCCAGGCCTGCGCCGGCGTGGCCTGGCCCGATGTGTAAGGGAGAACCGCCTGAGTGTAGACCCGCTCGCCAACCGGCCGCATCACCAGCGCCGTGAGCAAAAGCGCCAGCACCATGAGTACCTGGTTCCCCGGTATCTGAGGGCTTCCCAGCGCCTGGCGGAGCAACACCAGCACAATGTTGATCCTCACAAACGCGGTGACCATCAGAGCGGCCATCGGCGCCATCCAGATTATTCCATACAACAACATGGTCGGCGCCATGCGCAAGGCGTCGCGCGGGTCCGACATCGTCAGCTTCTTGCCGGCTCCCTGTTCTTGCAGCGCAGGTTCACCGTTGCGAAAGACGCTGGAACCAGAGCCGGCGCCTGAACCAAAAACCATGCCTGATGGGGCGAGCGAGGCTCCACGTTCCACGCCGGGGGACGGCGCGAGATCGCTGCTGGGCCCCGCTCCGATCAAGACGAGGGTGAGCGGCAGCAGCGCCGCGGCCGCGATCAGACGCAGGTGCTTCGGCCCGGAACCGCTCATTGATCGTCTCCCAGGTGGATGTCCAGGCTGGGTGTTGCGCGAGTCGATGTGACCTCGAATGGACGTGCGGTGCGAGCGTCAGGTGAATAGGGGCGCCGGCGAGCAGGATCGGCCGAGTCCAGCGCGCGTTCCGCCTCGGTCAACTCGCCGAGCAGACTGGGGGCGCCTTGACTGCCGGCGCCGATCAGCAGGACCCGCTCTCCGGCCCGCACCAGGAAGATCGAGTGCCTGGACGAGAGGCTGACGCGGCCGACGACCCGTAACGATCCCGCGGACTTCTGGGGCCAGTACTTGCGGGCCGCGACGCACATCGCCCCGCAAACCGCCATTACCAGCGTGATTCCCGCCGAACCTAGCCACCACCCGCTCGAGCCGGGCCCACGTGGCGCCGACTCCGGGGAACCCGCGACCGAGCCAGGTTGCGAGCGATGACCCGACGGCCGGGGAACGCGGAGCGGCTCCCGGGACGGGGACGCGACTTGCCCGTCGCCATCGGCGGCTTTCGAGTTCGCGCTCGAGGATGAAGATGGGAACGAAACCGGGACAGGCTCCTGAGCCCCGGCGGCGTTTCCTTCGAAAGCCGCCAACAGGATTGTCAGGAGCATCGATGCCACGATTCGTTCGCCTGCCGATTGTCTGCGGCCAACTCCCCACATCTTTGGTTTCCCCCGCATGGCACGGCGGCCGATTGGTCACTCTGGCCGCTGTTGCTAGACCAGTACCTCTTCACGCCCGCTGGGGTCTGGCAAGGAGATCGATCCCCGGTCGTGGAGGCGGCGAAACCGCTCGGCGATATCGGCCTGGGCAACCTCCGCGTCGGAAAGCCGGAACGGCCCGAGCCCTTCCAGGAACCGCCGCAGCGCGGCGGCCGCGGCGGCATCCAGGGCCCCGAGGACCTTGGCCCGGACGGGCGGAGCCGCGCCGGCAAGAGCCAGCGCCCAGGTGGCTATGTCCTCATCGTGATAGGCTCCGCGAATGTCCTGATCGGGCAGTTTGAGCAGGTCTTCAAACACGAAGCAGAGCCGGCGCAGACCCAGCCCCAAGAACTCCTCGAGGACAGCCGCTTGCTCGACCGGATCGATCCGGTCGAGCCGAGCAATCTCCCAGGTCACCGCCTCGACGGACGAGCGGTCGAGTTGAGCCAGTAACTGCGAGGCCAGCGACTGCTCCAGGCTGACCAGCACAATTGCCGCCTTGCGGAGCGGCGCGATCTGGGCCGACACCGACACCATGCCGCGCGCCGATGAATCCGGCGAACCCTGGACCTCGACTGCGGCTCCTGCCCGCTCGCCGCCATCACGCCCCGTCGTGGCTGAAGACGTAATCATGAGGCGTCACCTCCCTGGCTGGTCCAGCGCTCGAGCACGCTGACTGCCGACTCGGGGTTGCGTCGAACGAACTCCCGAACCCGTTCCGAGGGACCGGGAGTCAGGGACGACCCCTCATGGTAACGCAGCTTGCGAGGAGCCGCTTCCGGCGGAACTGATGGGCGACGGGTGCTCAAGATCCACGATCCGAACGTCACCATGGCGGCGGCCAACGCCCCCATGGCCCCGGCGATTCCCCAGTCCAGCGCGATCCGCCGAGCCTCGGAGGGCGGTGCGACGAGCGGAGGGCGTTGGAGCGGCGCCTCGTCGGGAATCATGTCGATCGTCGTCTTCCAGGCCGAGGGACCCGACAGGGGCACGACCAGCGCGATCCCCGTCTTGATCTGTTCTTCGGTCCGGACGACCAGCTTCTGCAATTCCTCGAGTGGGGGCTCCTTGTGGCTTGTTTGTATACTGACGTGATAATAGTAGCTTCGAGGGACTTTCACCCACACCCGGCCGGTTTCGGCCGGGACATCGCGAGCCCCGGTTTGAGTAATGGCGCGGTGGCCGGGAGCTGACGGTGGGGTCGCGGTTGTTGTTGTGGGGTTCGGTGCAGGCGCGCCCGTCGCGGCCTGGGGCGGCGGCGACGGAAGCTCCGGCTCGAGTGCCAGAGGCCGGTTGATCGCACCGGCGGGAGCCGAGACTTTCGGCTCGGCGGAGCCGGCCGGAGGAGCCTCGGGGCGGGTCGGCGGGTCGGCATGCTTCGAATCCTGCGCTGATCGCAATGTCTGCGAATCGACCGTTTCCCGGCGCTGGGAGTGCCCCGGGGTGACGGGATCAAGGCCGGGACTTACCGTCTCGGACAATTGTACGGAGACGCGCACCCCGCCGATCCAATCGAGCTGCTCGAGGATCTCCTGGCTCAGTTCTTCCTCGCGCGCCCGGTTGTGCGACATTGCGCTCAAGGCCGGATTGCCGGCATCGAGATACTTGTGTCCCCGGCGATCCACAACCGTGACCGCATCGGCGGTGAGACCCGGCTCGTAGCCGGTCAGGATGGTCGTCAGCGCCTGCACCGTTCGGAAGGGAAGCTGGCGGTCTCCCTCGGTTTCCAGCCGGACAAACGCCGAGGGCTTGACCACCGGCTGAAGGCCCCACCGCGGCTTGGGCCGGTTGATCCAGACAAAAGAGCCGACGATTCCCGGGAGATCGCCGATCATCGACTCGAGGATCTTTTCCCGCCCCTGGAACTCGCGCAGCTCCTTGTCGTGGAGTGATTCCCAGAAGTTCGACCCCGCCGACTGGTCGTCCCGGATCTCTCCCGGGGGACGCGGCCCGAGCGGCAGCTTGCTGATCGCGGCGCTTGCCTGCTCAAGCTGCTCCGAGGCGACTGCGACCCGCCGCTGGTCGTCGATGTGATAGGGAAACCGCTGGCGCTCGAGCACGCGCGCGATCTTGATCAGGTCGTCCGGGCCGTACCGCCGGCCGGAACCGAGGTAGGCACTCTCCGCGGTGGTCAGAGACCCGACGCCCAGGTAGCCCAAGAGCACCAGTATCACGATAGTGACGGCGGCCAGCCCCCAGCGAACCGCCGGGCCCCGGGCCGCCACCGATCGACGCAGCCGCTGCAACAGGGAACCAAAGCGGCCCAGGGCCAAATCGGAAGACAACCAGGTGAATCTCCCCATCAACCCTCCTCCGGACGACCGCAATCGCTCCGCCTGCGCCGGCGTGCCCACGTCACGAGTGCAACGCCGAAGCGGCCGGGCCCGTCGCTGACCGGGACGGAAGGACCCATGCGGGCGCAAGGAAAGGTATCCAAAGAGCGGCCAAGGACGGTGAGACGAAGCTTGCCGGCCCCGGACCTCTGCCCGGCAACAGGCCTGCCACCCGGTCCGTCACCCGAGCTGGCTCGCCTCGCCTCGCCTCGCCTCGGTCAGGCTAGACTCGAGACCGTGGCGAGGACTGCGCGCTCTTTCATTCCCCGGTCCGGTCCGACATGCCCATCCCTGGGTGCGTGGTCCGGCGCTTCCTGCGGCGCGCCAGAGTTACGCACAATCAGCCCGGTTTGTCAATCGCGTCCAGTGCCAGGGGAGGTTCGGAGGTTCGGCGGATCTCGAGATCGGAACCGGCCGGTTGCGATGGGAGACATGCCGGTCGGGAAAAGCGAACGGTCCTCGCAACGCCTAGGCGTTGCGAGGACCGTCATGCTGATGCCAGGTCGCGCCGCTCGCGTGTGTGGGGATCGGCATGGGACAGGGGGCCTGACGCTCGGGAGCGGCGTCTTGCCTCTCTCTCTGCTTCCGTGCGAACCCGAGTCATCAGCCGGCCGGAATGATTCGATTCAGTACAGAAGCGAATCCACATACCGGCTCACAAGGTTTTTGCAGGTTCCGCGGAACCGTTCCGCTCAGTTTCCGGGGGGGGTCGGGAGCAGCAGGCCGCTGGTCTCTTTGACTTCCGGAGCCGGAGGAGCTTCGTCACCCGCGATGGCCGGAGTCATCTCGGCAGGAACCGAGGCGATAGTCGCGGCAGGCTTCATAGCCTGGTACGTGTGCTGGCCAGCGCCATAGACGGGCGCGGCCTGAGGAGCGGCATAGCCCTGGCCAGAGGGAGCGGCATAGCCCTGGCCAGAGGGAGCAACCTGACCAGTCGCATAGACCGGAGCAGCAAAGCCGCAGGTCTCGCAGGTCTCGCAGCCACCGCCGTGGTGTCCCCACAGCCGCTTCTTCTTCAGGACCCACTCGTAGCAGACTGGGGGATGACACGCGGCCTTCAGCCTCTCGCAGAGGCCACTGAACCGGCTGCACTTTTGGGGTGCGCAACCGGTATCGCAAGTTGCGATCGGTCCCTGGGCGCTTGCGATCGGGCCGCCTTGAGGAGAGGCCAGACCGCAGGTGGAACAACCATCATGAATGCCCGCCATGCTCACGCTGCAAAACCCCAGAGCGACGGCAAGGCTGACGCTCAACGTCAAGGGCTTCAACATGGGAGAATACTCTCCTTAGCTAACGTTTAATCGAGGGTAGCGATTCCGGCCGGCCGTTTCGCTCGACCCTGTTTCTTGTCGATCGTCCATGGTATCGAACCCTCAGTTCAGGTCTTCCCGGGACCCGAGACGTTGCCGTCTCCCCTCCGGTCGATACCACCAATTTGGTGCTCCCGAGTTCTCGCCTTGGTTATCCATGGCGAGCCACTCGTTGTATCGTCCCCATAACCCCGCCTCTTGAATGCGTTTCACGTTTTGTACCAACACCTTACGGCGGTCATCGTGACGGTCGTCAGGGTCGGGTAAAGCAGGGAAAATGCACAAGATGAAGCGCCCACATAATCCACGCAAACCCACTTCTCTGCATGTCCGACTTTCCTTGACCGCCAATCTTCCCGCGATCCGCACCCGAGCTCGCACCGATCGGGTCGAGTTAGACCGCAAGGATCACCGGGGCGCCGCGGTGAGCCGGTGATCGTCATCGACCTGTAGCAAAGTCAGGGTGTTTCGCTTTAGTCCGTCCTCCTGGTAGAGCGGCGTGGCCAGACCGGCCAGGTCCGGGGCCATGCGGTCGTACAGCGCGGTACGGATCAGTAGAAATGGTTCCTCTGGGCCATGGATTCGCAGCCAGTCGATCAGGCCGAGCTTCTGCCGGTCCAACAGGCTGAAGGTCGGATCGGGGGCCGCGCCGAAGGGAAGGCGCGTGTTGATGAAATTGCCGACCTTGTCGAAACTATCGCTGTAACGTGGCTGGCTGCCCGGCACGGGTACAAGGCGACGATTGCCCAGGTAGAACCACAGACCCTCGTCGATCTCATGAAAAAAATGCAAAGTCTTGACTGCCGAAGGGAGCCGGCGCTCGAGTTGCTGCGCCAGTTGACGGTAGCCGCGAGCCGGGTTGTCGGGCGGTGCGAGAATGCCGTAGCCGATCAACGCCCCGACCGCGCAGGCCGCCGTGATCGGCAAAAGCGCCAGCACGTCGCTGCCTCGCCGCCACATGCCCAGGCTCAGCGCAACGCCGCACGCTACGGCACCGACGATGACCGCGATCCCTATGGAGTCTGGGGCGGTCAGGTAGTTTCGGCTCAACAGGGGCGTCAGAATCCCCGCGAGGAAGACGATGAGCCACTGGACCCCCAGCAAGACAGCCGCCACCCGAGCTGAGGCCGGTCGAGCAGGATCACGGGCGGCCCGACTCAAGCGAATCCAGGCCATGCCCACCAGCAGGGCCACTCCCGGCAGGCATGGTATGTAGTAATTCGGTTTGGCAACCGCCCAGGCGCTGAACATCGCCAGGTTACCGACCGCCCAGCACCAGGGGAACCAGACCGCGCCTGGCCTCCACGGCAGCCTGACCCGACGGTTCCGGACCAGGGGCAGCACCACCCCCGTCAGCGCCGCAACCGGCCAAGGCAAGACGAGAACGGGCAGCACCAGACCCAGAACGGAGCGGTTCTGATGGGTGATCGGCAGCATCCCCGTCTTCTGGCCGATCTCCATCATCCAGACTCCCAGCGCGTTGGAATCACGGAGCAGGACCGGGACCGGCCAGCTCAGCGCCAGACCGAGGAAGATCAGGAGCCCCGCGCCATCGGCCAATCGTCGCAGGCCCGTACCGAGCCGGCCGATGGCCGCCAGGTAAGGAACGACTGTCAATCCCACGAGCAGCAAGATGATGGGTCCCTTGCACAAGAACCCCAGGCCCAGCGCGAGATAGAAAACCAAGGCCCAGCTCCGTGGTCCGGGCGAGTCATCTTCCAGTTTTCCCGTCGCGCGGAGGCTAGTGCGCGCTGTTCCGTGCAGTCGGCGCCAGGCCGCATGAAGGGCCAGCGTGGTGCACAGGCCAAGCGGCCCGTCGTTGCCTGCCTGCCGGAGCTCCGAGACGAACAACCACATGGTGCACAGGGTCATGGCGGCAGCAAGAGCCAGCCCTCGCCCGCCGATTCTGGCTCCCAGCACATAGACCAGGGCCACTGTCGCCAGAGCCGAGAATGCGCACGGCAGGCGGACCACCCACTCGTCGCGGCAGCCCGTGAGCGCCATGAGCACGGCGGTCGTCCACCGCGGCAGCGGTGGCTTCTCCAGCCGGGGGCGGCCCTGAATCTCGGCCACCAGCCAGTGCCCGTTCTCGACCGTATCAAGGGTCTCTGCCGAGGCCCGCTGCTCGCGCTTGCCCCAGAGCTCGAGCGACCCGAGGAATCCCAGGAAGATGAAGCCGGCCAGCAAGCCCACGACCAGCTCGGGCCACCAGCGCCGCGAGACCGATCGGAGCGCAGACCTCTTATCCACCCTCATCCGGCTCCTCCTTGATCCCCCTCGGTTCCCACGCCACCGTCGTGAACCTGTGGAAAACTATCCTCAATGTCGAATCCGGGCAATCCGAGCTCCATCGGACCGACGATCCCGACACCGGCGATTCCGCGCCTCAGGCAACCACATCGACGAAAATCGGGTAGACTGATGGTTTCCCCCAGCACAGCGGGGCAACACGATCAGGAGCTACGATGATGAAGGACTTCGGGGACATTGACGGTCAATTTGGGTTTTTCGCCGTGGTCACTCCGGATGGGAAGATTCCGACGGTCGATGACGATTCCAATCTCAACGACCCCGCCAAGTGGTACACCGGCCCCATCGGCACCCTGGCCCACCTCTCCGATTACGTACTCGTCTTCACCGACTGGGATGATGCCAACGCCGATTACCAGAAGCATCGGGAGGAATTGCCGCAAGGAAC
>JBAUOX010000694.1:0-5403 GCA_049579985.1 Isosphaeraceae bacterium
TCATGCTCGGCGCACGGTGAGGGCAATCTGTAGGCGGACACATCCTCGAAACCCGTGGGAATCACAAACCTTCAACGGCCAAGACCGGCTTGCGGATGGCGGATTCAGGGAAGCGTCCAACAATGTCCGACCACAAAGCAGAAGGTTACGTCCAATTCTCCCCGATTGTTCGTGGCCACGCCGACTGCCGTAGAACGGGGTGCTCATGAACTGCTGGTCGATCAGCCGCATCAAGCGAGAGAGGCGTTCATGATCGGTCCTTCCTGGGAGATTGGCGAGAATTGCACCGAGCTCGCGGGCAGGTGTCGTTCCAGGGTCTTTGTCGTCTAGACGAGCCCTTCGCCGGGCTGATTCGATCCTGTTGCCCACCGCAGCCACTCTTGCGGGTCGGCATCGCTGGGCATTCTCCAGTCGCCGCGAGGCGAGAGGCTGACGGTGCCGACCTTGGGACCGTCGGGAACGCAGGAGCGCTTGTACTGCTGGCTGAAGAACCGCGTGAAGAAGGTCCGCATCGTGCGCTCGATAAGCCCCCGCGAATAGGGCTGGGTGAACGTGGCAAAGTCACTCAAGAAGAGGATCTTCTCGGGAGAGTAACCGCAGCGGATGGCGTGAAAGAGAATGAAATCGTGCAACTCGTAGGGGCCGAGCGTCGTTTCGGTGGATTGCTCGATCTCGCCCGCGGAAGATACCGGCAGCAGCTCGGGAGAGATCGTCGTGGCCGCGATCGACAGCAGCGTCTCCCGCGCTGGGCCCTCGGGAAACTCGTGCAGAGCGACGTAGCGGACCAGGAACTTCACGAGCGTCTTGGGAATCGAGCAGTTCGGGTTGTACATGCTCATGTGATCGGCGTTGTAGGTCGACCAGCCCAGTGCGATTTCCGAAAGGTCGCCGGTGCCGATGACGAATCCCCTGGACATGAGCAGAAAGGTCCGCAGCCGAGCCTGGACGTTCTCGAAGGTCAGGTCGCTGCGTGCTTCGCGGGGAACCTGCGCGAGGGCGGCCTGGAAGGATTCGACATCCAGCTCGCCGCCGCTCACGCCGAAGGGAGCGTGGCCGATCTCCCGGAAGGCCAGAAGCGCCAGGGGCTGAATGTCGATCGTGTCGGAGGAAACGCCGAGCTGCCGCATCAGGTCGAGTGCGTTGTTCCGCGTCCTGGCAGTGGTGCCAAAGCCGGGCATCGTCAGACCGTGAATCAAGCGCCGGTCGATATCCAGCAGGTCGCACGTCTTGACGGCGACAAGCAAGGAGAGAGTGGAGTCGAGTCCGCCCGAGACGCCGATATTCAGCGGAGTGCCCGGGGGAAGCTGCTCGATCCGCTTGGCCAGCCCCGCGCACTGAATACCGAAGATCTCGGCACAGCGACGGTGCAGCTCGGGCCCTTCCGGCGGCACGAAGGGCGAGCCCGGCACGAATCGTTTCAGTCCGGGCATCTCCGGGGCGAGCTCGAAGTCGACCCGCCGGAACGGTTGAGAGAACCGCGGCCCTTGCTCGAAGCTCGTCGAGATCCGCCGGTCCGTTTGGAGCTTGGCGACGTCCACGTCCTGGGTGATCCAGTAGGTGTCACGGCGAATTGTCTGGCCGTCTCCGACCCGGGGCGATTCCGTGACCAGCCGGCCGTTCTCGGCGATCAGGCAATGACCGCTGAAGACCAGGTCAGTCGTCGATTCCGAAGGCCCGGCGCCGGCATACGCGTAGGCGGCGATGCACCGGCCCGATTGTCCCACCACCAGCTCGGTCCGATACTGGCTCTTGCCAATGGTTTCATTGCTGGCCGACAGGTTGAGCAGGATCGTCGCGCCGGCCCCCGCCTGCACCGAGCTGGGGGGAAGCGGCACCCAGAGGTCCTCGCAGATCTCGATCCCCACCACGACGGGAACACTCTGCTGCCCCTCACACGCGAACAGCAGGTCGATTCCAAAGGACACTCGACCGCCCGGGAATTCGATCTCGGAAGGCTCGGAGCCGTCGGCGGGCCGGAACCAGCGGCTCTCGTAAAACTCCTTGTAATTGGGGATGTACCGCTTGGGAACGACCCCCAGGACGTTGCCGTCCGACAGCGCCACTGCGCCATTGAAGAGGCTATTGCCCACCGGCACTGGCAGTCCCACAACGACAAGCTGTCGTCGCCCCGTCGTGGCCCTGGCGATCCGGCGAATCGCCCGAAAGCCGCCTTGCAACAAGGCAGCCTGGCCAAACAGATCGGCACACGTGTAGCCCGTGATGCAAAGCTCGGGAAACAGAACGATGTCGCTGTCAGCGACCTGGTCCAGAACCCGGACAACTTCCGAGGCGTTGGCCTCGGGATTGGCGACCGAGGTCCGGATCGAAGCACAGGTCACGCGGACGAAACCAAATCGGTTCATGCAACCAACCCGACGGCTCAGCCGCCCGTCACTGGCCTGGGCGCCAGCCGCCCAGTCCCTACAACCAGAATGATCGGCAGGAAGCCCCAAGACCGCCAGATTGACCGGCTGTGTCATCCGAGAGTAGAACAATATACGCCAGGCTTCAATGGCTTTGAGCTCCGGCGGCAGGCCACGCCCCGCGGTGCGTTGAATCCGAATGAACCTGCCCATCGAATCAGCCACGGTTTCCTGTCAATCTATGAGGTCCTTTGGAATCGATCATGCTCAGGTTTAACCAGCCTCTTGCCGCCGTCCTGTTCATGGGGTTGGCCACCCTCACCGCAACCGCGCAAACCCCGCCCGCCGGCCCTGCATCCCCGCCGGTCCGCCGGCCTTTCGCCAGCCCCGACACTCCCCGGCAGACCGAACGGATCCGAGAGGCGGATATCAAGCATATCAAGGCCGAGCTCGTTCTTGATGGCCAGAAACAGGAAGTTCGCGGCACGGTCACGCACACGCTGAGTCCACTCCATCCGTACCTGACCTCACTCGACCTCGATTGCGGGCCCAAGCTCAAGGTCTCTCGGGTCGCGGTCGGCCCACATGCGGCGGCCTGCAAGTTCGCGACCAAGGGAGAGAAGCTCTCGATCACCTTCGACAAGCCTTACGGACCCGACGACACGGTCGACCTGGCCATCACTTACAGTGGCTCTCCCGAATCGGGCCTCCACTTCGTGGCCCCGGACCCGGCCAACCCCGAGAAGCCGCTGGCAATCTGGACACAGGGCGAGGCCGAAGACAACCACCACTGGCTTCCCTGCTACGATTATCCTAACGACCGTGTCACTACCGAGATGATCGTCACCGTCGCTCGTCCGCTCAGCGTGGTTTCCAACGGCGCCCTCGTGGATACCAAGGAGAATTCCGACGGCACGCGGACCTTCCACTGGAAGATGGACCAGCCCCTCTCGACGTACCTGATCACACTGACGGCCTCGGAATTCGTCTCGTTTCACGATCGCGTGGGCAACCTGCCCGTTGATTACTACGTGACCAAGAACGTCGATGAAGCCACGGCTCGCAGGTTCATGGGTAAGACCCCCGCGATGATCCGCTTCTTCAACGACAAGACCGGTCAGACATATCCGTATTGCAAGTACGCCCAGATCTGTCTTCCCGAGTTCGGCGGGGGCATGGAAAACACTTCGGCCACGTCCATGACGGACGCGGCGCTTCTCGACGAGATCGAGGCCCTGGAGAGCGACGAGGATGGACTGGTCGCCCACGAGCTGGCCCACCAGTGGTTCGGCGATCTGATGACCTGCAAGGACTGGTCGCACATCTGGCTCAACGAGGGGTTCGCCTCCTACTTCGACCCACTATTTACCGAACACGACAAAGGTGTGGACGAGTTCCGGCGCCGTATGGACGGAGAGCTCAAGGGTTACCTGGGCAACGACCGGATGTACCGCCGCCCGATCGTCGAGACACGGTACAATTCACCAATGCAGATGTTTGACGGGATGACCTACTCCAAAGGAGGATGTGTCCTCCATATGCTGCGGGGCCTGCTGGGTGAGGAAGGCTGGTGGAAGGGCATTCGCACTTACGTCGCCAAGCACAAGTTCCAGGTCGTCGAGACTGATGACTTCCGCAAGGCCATGGAGGAGGCCACGGGCAAGGACTTGAAATGGTTCTTCGACCAGTGGCTCTACAAGGCGGGACACCCCGAGCTCAAGGTCCGCTGGCACTACGAAGACGCCGACAAGACCGTCCGCGTCAAGGTCGAGCAGACCCAGAAGACCGACGAGCAGACCCCGCTGTTCCGCCTGCCCACGACGCTGGAGCTCACCGAGGCCGTGGGCAGGAGCCGGGTCGTTCCGATCGTCATTGACGGCACGAACCAGGAGTTCGTGATCCCCGCGGAGATCAAGCCAAGGATGGTGCAGGTCGACCCGAATTGCTGGCTGGTCAAGGAGCTCGACTTCGAGAAGACGGCCGAGGAGAATCGGTTCCAGCTTCAGCATGCCTCATGCGTGATCTGTCGTGTCAATGCCGCTCGAGCGCTGCTCGAGCAGTCCGGAACTGATCCTCAGGTCAAGAACACCCTCGCGACAGCCTGGAAGCATGAGAAAAGCGTCTCGGCGCGAACCGAGATGGTGACCTTGATCAGCGGTGGTGGTGAGAGCACCGGCCGACGCCGGAGAGCCACCTTTGCGGGTCCAGCCCGCCCCGCTACGGGGAGCGGCGACGAAGCGTTTCGTCATGCCCTGCAAGAGGCCGCGAGGGATTCTGAGGCGCGTGTTCGCGTGGCGGCCATTCGCGGACTGGCCGCGCTCAAGCACGACGCCCGGTCCGAGGCCATCCTCCGCGCCGCCTGGTCCAATCCCAAGGAAGCTTACGGGGCACGCACGACCGCCTTGCGAACATTGGTGAGCTGGAAGGTCAAAGGTGCTGACGAGCTGCTCAGCTCGGCATTGAAGACCCCGACCGGCAAGCACCGGCTGGCTGCCACGGCCCTTGAGCTACACCTCGAGCAACCCGGCCCCAAGGCGCGCGAGCTCACCGCGCTCTATGCGTCTTATGGTCAGCCCCGGGCGCTGCGTTCGGCGGCCATGAACGCCTTTGACCGGCTCGCCAAGGACGATCCAGCGCTTCAGGACCTGATCATCCCGATGATCGATGATCCCGATCGCTCGGTGCGATTCCGGGCCTGGAGGCTTACGGGATCGCTCAAGGTGAAGAAGGCCCTGCCTGCTCTCGAGGCCCGGTTGAGCAAGGAGGGCGGCGGATCGACGGGCTTCGTCGGCTTCGGAGCATTCCCCTCGCGCCAGGTCCTGGAGAGCGCGATCAACGAGCTCAAGGGAGCCGGCGCCAAGTCCCCGGCCGTCCCGGCCGCCGATCCGTCCAAATCGCTGACCGATCTGGAGAAACAAGCCGAAAATCTGGAAAACCTGGCCAAAGAGTTGCGCAAGCATATCGAGGCCCTGAAACCTTCAGCGCAATGAAGCCGAGCCCTCCTGCGAACGCGCAACGGCAGAAAGAGACCATGAAACGG
>JBAUOX010000695.1:0-6640 GCA_049579985.1 Isosphaeraceae bacterium
GAAGCGATGGAGGTAGTGCGGGAGATCCGGGACGTGCGGGATCGGGACCAGACGCTGGCGGCGCTGGTTTCCCCCCTGGCGAACTTGGGTCGAGTGGAGGAGGCGCTGGAGGTGGCGCGGGGGATCGGGGACGAGTGGAAACGAGCCAACGCGCTGGCGGGGCTGGTTCCCCGCCTGGCGGACCTGGGTCGAGTGGAGGAGGCGCTGGAGGTGGCGCGGGGGATCGGGGACGAGTCGCATCGAGCCCAGGCGCTGGCGGCGCTAGCGCCCAAGCTGGCCAAGCTAAACCGAGGCAAGCTTCTCCCACTTTGGGAGGAGACTCTCCGATTTTCGTCGACGCATTCGCGTGCCGATCTTCTTGCAGACTTGGACGCCCTTGCACCGATAATCGCCGCCTTGGGCGGGGCGGAGGCTATCTGCGAGAGTTGCCGGGCGATTCAGGATGTCGGGCGATGGTGGCCGTGAGCTTCCAATTCGCTCTGGCAATCGAATCAGACTGTCCGATCATGGGCATTTCGGCTTTAGGGGTACCGAGAGCTCGACCGCGGCAACCGCGGGGTCGTCCCGGAGCGTCTGAAGCTTCCCGCGCTGGATCGAGCCGAGGAGCGTCTTGGCGATGCCCCGGTGGACATCGAGGCCCAGCTTGGTCAATCGCTCGAGAGCGTCTCCGCCAGGCTCGTCGCCTTTCAGTTCGACCAGCACTCGCACGGAATCCTGCGGAGTCCCCAGGTCGAAGCCCGAGCGGCGGAGGATGCTTTTGAGATCGGGCGGCGTCATGAGGTCAGCTCCAGCAGGTGTTTGACGTCGATCTTGCCGTAGCCCCAGCGCGGGTTCCAGCACTGCCGCGTGAACCCATCTTGATGGGTCGAGAGGATCAGCCGCCGCTTGGCCTCGGACCAGTCGATCGTGGGTTCCTTCTCCAGAAGGAGAGCCAGCGCTCCAGTGACGTACGGTGCGGCCATGCTGGTCCCCTGCATGGCAGCATAATCGATGTCGGCAATTCGAGTCCATGCCGGAACCCATTCAGGGGACGCCGCGTGCGAAAGCGTGGAGATCAACCACTGGCCAGGGGCGGCGACCTCCGGCTTGTTGACGCCGTCCCGGGTGGGGCCGGGGCTGGAGAAATAGGAGATGTCCTGGAGGTGGACCTGGTCGAGCGTGACGCTGGACGAGTTCGGATCCTGTGAGGTCCACTCCTTGCGGGTAGCATGGGCCGCGACGGTGATCGCCGAGAAGGCCGTGCCTGGCATGCCCACCAGGTGCGAAGCGGTCGTGCCACTGGTGAACCCACCCATCTCCCGGTCGAGAATCCAGGCGTGGATCGTTCCCACGGCGACTCCGGATTGGCCCTGCGACCGATCCTCTTCCGCGATGATGCTCCATCCGCTCAGCCACTGGTCCAGCGGATGAGCGGTGATGATGAAGGTGGTGGTGTGATCGCCGCTGTAGGGAGCCCGCTGGTGGCTGGCCTGGACCAGGAACACGGCGCGGTCGAACTCGCGTTGATCGTTCTGCGGCGGCTGGAAGCTTTCGCCATTGGGGCCGCGGAGCCGGACCACGATCGCGTCCTCGCGGCGGTGCCAGACCTGGAGAAAGAGAAGGCCGACGCGCTGGCCGTCCACGTCCCTCGGCCTGAGCGCGAAGTTGGCGACCCAGCGGGCTGGATCGGGCTGGCCGGCCGGCAAGCTGGCGCCGGCATGAATCGGGTCGCGGCCCTCGTTGCCGGCCGATACCACGACGAGCCGCCCGGGACCGGAAAGCTGATCGATCGTCCGCTCAGCAACGCTGCTGCCATCGTGGCCCCCGAAGTGGCCTCCCAAGCTCAGGTTCACAACGCACGGCTGCTTGCGCTGGGCTGCCAGCTCGAAGATGTGCCGGATGCCGTCGACGATTTGGTCGCTCTGGAACGTCGTCTTGACCACGGCCAAGTCGGCCTTGGGTGCGACACCGGCATACTTCAGACCGGCCGAGCCGCCACCATTTCCGGCGGCGATCCCCGCGACATGGGTGCCGTGGCCGATCTCATCGGCCGACGCCGACGCCGCGCCGGCGCTGATCTCGGCCTGGGAATGATGCTTGCCAGACTCTTGATCCAGGTAGTCGATGATCCGGGACTGGCTCCCCGTCCAAAAGGCGCGGTGCGCCGAGTCGATGCCTGAGTCGATGACTCCCACGATCACGCCGGCGCCGGTCTGAGGGACGGTGCGCTGTCCCGCCAGCAGCAGGCCGGTCGAGGCGTGGGCAAAATCGCAGTGTGGCTTGAGTCGATGGCTCGCCTCCACGTACCTCACCGCAGCCAATCGGGCCAGGTCAGCCAGCCTCGTGCGTGGTACGTGGACCGTCAACGTCGTGGCCGAGACCGACCAACTTCTCCCGTTCCATTGCTCCACTTTCTTCTGAACCTGGTCGGGGTCGCCGGCATCGACCAGGACGGGACCAGGTCCTCCTTCTTCAACTGCTCGAGTGCCTTTGGGCCCAACTGCGCCGTGAGCGTGCCGACGACGAACCCGACCTCCTTGCCACCTTTGCCCTTGGCCAACTTCTCCCGCCCAGGGCTCAGCGCTCCCAGGATCAGGAGCGGGTCGAGCTTGGAGACCATCGTGTCGATGGCTTTCGACGCCGCTCTGTCCCGGGATCTCCCATCAGTTCTCTTCGCCATCGCGGACCTCGATTTCGCCTTTAAGCTGCGTGTGCTCGAATTGGTTTCCTGACCGGCCATGCCTCATCGGGCAGCCGGGCAGCCAGGGCGATAAATCGTGGAAACTCTAGCATCGATACTTAGTATAAAATATAAAGGGTGTCGGTTCTTTTTCCCAGAACTTACTTGGTAGAGCGTCGAGAACCTCCGGGAAGCCGCTCATGGTGATCTGGGTCCGCAGGGCCTGGAGCAGGAGACATCCGGGCGGCGCCCAGGATGCTGCCCCGGCAGCCCTGAAGCGAGACCCCGCCGACGACGCACGCGGCGATCGAATCCAGCTCATAGCCCGTCGCGGTGTCGGGCTTGGCCACGCGCAGCCAGGACAGGAAAAGGATGGTGGCCACATCCGCGGCAAGGCCGCTCAGGATAAAGATTTCGACCCGGTCCAGCTCACACTGTCCGCGGGCGGCGGGGCAGCTTGGTTGCAGGAAGCTCGGTCTTTGGGGTGGTCTGCGGGCTGATCTTCGGCGCCTTGACCGTGGTCAATGCGGGCGCCTTGGACTTGATCGGGTCGGGTTTCCGCTTCGACTTGACGCTTCGTACCTCGAACAGCCTCGGGACCACGTCGTCGAGCGTGTCAACCAGCCGGAATGTCAGGTCGGCCTTGACCTCGGGCGGAAGTTCGACCAGGTCCTTCTCGTTGTGCCGGGGAATGAGCAGCGTCCGGATTCCGGCGCGGCGGGCGGCGAGGATCTTGTCTCGGACTCCGCCCACGGGAAGCACGCGCCCGGTGAGCGTGACCTCGCCGGTCATTGCCAGCTCGGTCTGGATGGGCAGGTCTCGAAACAGGCTGATGAGCGCGGCGGCGATGGCCACGCCGGCGGAGGGTCCATCCTTGGGGACGGCACCGGCCGGGACATGGATGTGCACGTCTGTCTTGTTGAAGCGCGAGGCGTCGAGAGCCAGCGACTTGGCGTGACTCTTGAGGTAGCTCATCGCCGCCTGCGCGCTCTCGCGCATCGACTCACCAAGCAGGCCGGTGAGCATGAGCTGACCCTTGCCGGGCATCCCGGTGGCCTCGATGAAGAGGATCTCGCCGCCGGCGGGTGTCCAGGCCAGCCCGGTGGCGACCCCGGGGATACCCGTCCGGTCGACCAGCTCTCGGAAGAAGCGCGACGGGCCCAGCAGGTCGGCAAGCTGGTTTGGTCCCACGCTGACGGTGCCCCGCTTGCCCTCGGCGCGGCGGCGGGCGATCTTGCGGCAGATGCCGGCGATCTCGCGCTCGAGGTTGCGCAGGCCGGCCTCCCGCGTATAGTCCGCGATGATCTTCTTGAGCGCCAGCTCGGTGATCTCGAGGTCGCCGGCCACCAGCCCGTGGGCGTCAAGCTGCTTGGGGATGATGTACTTCTGGGCGATCATCGTCTTTTCTTCCTCGCTGTAGCCGGGAAGCTGAAGGACTTCCATCCGGTCCAGCAGGGGCGAGGGGATCGTCTCCAGCATGTTGGCGGTGGCGATGAACATCACCTTGGAAAGGTCGAAATCGACGTCGAGGTAATGGTCGCGAAAGGTCGAGTTCTGCTCGGGGTCAAGGACCTCCAGGAGCGCGGAGGAGGGGTCGCCCCGGAAATCCGCGCCCAGCTTGTCGACCTCGTCGAGCATGAAGACCGGATTGTTCGTCGCGGTCTTGCGAATGCCCTGGATGATTCTGCCGGGCATGGCGGCCACGTAAGTACGGCGATGGCCCCGGATCTCGGCCTCGTCATGAACGCCGCCCAGGCTGACCCGTACGAACTCTCGCCCCAGCGCTCGAGCGATGCTTTTGCCCAACGACGTCTTGCCTGTTCCCGGAGGGCCGGCGAAGCAGAGGATCGGTCCCTTCATGTCCTTCTTGAGCTTGCGCACGGCCAGGTACTCGAGGATGCGTTCCTTGATCTTCTCGAGATCATAGTGGTCGTGGTCGAGGACTTTCCGCGCCCGCCGCAGGTCAAGGCGATCGCGGCTCGACTTGCCCCAGGGAAGGATCGCCAGCCAGTCGAGATAGGTGCGGACAATCGAGTACTCGGCCGAGCTGGGGTGCATGGCGGCCAGCCGCTCGAGCTCGCGCTCTGCCTCATGCAGCACATCCTCCGGTGGACCCGCCGCCTTGATCCGCTCCCAGAGCTCGGCGATTTCGGGATTATCGGGCTCGCCTTCCCCCAGCTCCTCCTGAATGGCCTTGATCTGTTGCCGCAGGAAGTGATCCCGCTGGGCCTTCGACAGCTCCGAGCCCACCTGCTCCTGAATCTTGGTCGAAAGCTCCAGGACGGCAAGCTGGCGAGACAGATACTGTCCCAGCCGCTCGAGCCGGGTCCGCACGTTGATCTCGCCCAGCAGAACCTGGCGCTCCTCGATCGAGAAGGGCAAGCTCGAGGCCAGCAGGTCAACCAGCCGCCCCGGCTCTCGGGTGTTCATGGCCGCGACCTGAAGCTCCTCCGGAATCTGCTGGCTCTGATCGATCATCCGCTGGAAGAGCCGATTGACATGATGGACCAGAGCGTCCAGCTCAACCCCTTCCTCCAGCTCCTCTTCCAGTGGCTCGACCTCACCAATCAGATAGGGCTGGGTTTGATCCACCTTGACCAGCCGCGCCCGGGTTTGACCCTGACACACAATCCGCGTCGAACCGTCCGGAAACTTGAGCATCTTGAGCACGGTCCCGACACAAATTGTCGGATAGAGGTCAGTCATCCCCGGCTCGTCGACCTCGGGATGCAACTGGCTGACCAGCCCGACCAACCGCTCCCCGATCAAAACGTCATCCACCAGTCGAATCCCGCTGGGACGGTTGATCACCAGCGGCACGACGGTCTGTGGAAACACGACATCAGAGCGCAAAGGAAGAAGCGGCAGGCGGTTGGGGTGTTCGGCAGAGGGATCTCCCGAACCCTTCAGGGCCAAGGCGTGGCCCGACCCCTCCGGCGCCCGACGGGAGCCGCCTCGTCCTGAAACAACATGCAGACCGCGGTTCGATCGTACGGCGGGCGGCGATTTCTTGCGTGAGCGCATGGATTGTTTTCTGGTGTCTCTATCCCGGAGCCTCCCGGGTCATCCTGATTCCTGTCCTGTTCCGGACTTTGCAACAAATTGTTGATGATTGCCGGAGCAAAAGGAAGAGGGGACCAACCCGAGCCGGTCATTCCGACGCAACTATGGCTACATCAATAACATAGGCCAGGCCAAGAACAAGTCAAAACGGCCCTTCACCGATTCTTTGTTTGTTTGGTTGCGTCGGCGGATGACCCCCGGTCGCGTAGCGCTGGCAAACTGCCTGGAGAAGCGCAGCCGCGACGTGGACAGCCGATCTCAACCCCGCCACCAGTCGTCGTCGTGGTAAACGCCAAACGCTTTAGCCTGGTGGAGCGATTGAAGGACCTGATAATTGAGGACGGCGAGGATTCCAAAAAAGATCACGAGGAAGTAATCGTGACGGTTGGCACAGGCCGCCAGCGCGGCGAGCACGCCGGCGGTGACCAGAGAGACAATATGAGCACGGCGGACTCCGTGCCTGCGGTCAACCTGGGAAAGCACGACCTGGGTTGCCTGACCACCGTCGAGCGGATAAATCGGCAGCAGATTGACCGATCCCCAAAGCAGGTTGATCCAGATCATGTTGAAATAGATCATGAAAACCGGCAGCGACGGAAACTTTTCTATCGCGCCGAAGAAGAGTTCTTTGTCCGCGCTGAGTCCGAATTGATGCTGCATGACTGCCAGATGCTGACCGCCCGTGATACCGAGGGCCAGCGATGTGACTGCGAGCACCACTGCGCACAGAACGAACCCGGCGCCGGGGCCCGCGAAGAGAACCGCCAGGCGCTGGCCGGGAGTTCGCTCCTCCTGGGAGGAGCACAGCCCTCCCAGGCCGTACAGCACGATCGATGGGGAGCCGTGAAAATGCTTGGCCATCAGCCCATGGCCGTATTCGTGGACCAAGATTGAGACCAGGACGCAGCCGATCCAGAT
>JBAUOX010000696.1:0-7934 GCA_049579985.1 Isosphaeraceae bacterium
GGCCGAAGTGTCACTTACCCTGTTCGGCTGAGAAGCTCGGTGAGTTGGGCGATCCAGGTTTTCAGGTCAGACTGTTTTGGAAGCGGTTGTGGGGATTTTTCCTCGTAACTCACCCGCCTCAGGGTCGTCAACATGTCGGCAAACGATGGTTCTTCCTTCTTGGTGTACCAGGGCCGGAACGGAAAGCGTAGCAATTGATGACCCGTCTGGTGAAACCAAACCACGACCAGAGTGTAGATGAACAACGCCATCGGCGCGGTCCGCGCGACGGCCTTGGGAAGACGATTGGCAGGGTCCTCCAAGCCCAAGAACTGCTTGAAAGTGGCGAAACAAGAACTTCTATGAGGTGGTTAGAGAGGCCGAAGTCCCGCCACAACTGTCTGCCACACAAGGGTTTAAGGTGATACTTGCCAACTGTCCCCCGAAACGCAGGATGAGCCTTTCTGTCAGCGCGTCACCTGGAGACCTCCGATCCGGCGTCCCTCGATTCTCGAGGATCCAACCGGGGTCCAGAGTGTTCTACCGGGATTGGACGTGAGAGAATAGTCCTCTCCGAGATCGTGGCATACCGTGGTGCTCACGGCAGCTCCCCCGCTCGGTGTATTCGGGGTATGACCTGATCATGGCTCCGGGCGACGTGAACATCGAGGCCGTGCCGCCGCCGCATAAGGCCGGGCGGGTCGAGGATCCGCGGATTTACCTCGCGGCCGAGCGCACGTTTCTGGCCTGGGTTCGGACCTCGCTCGCACTGATGGGTTTTGGGTTCCTGATCGCCCGGTTCGGTCTCCTGATCCGCGAGAGCGAGGCTGTGGTTCAGGTGCCGGAACATTCGCATCGGCCGACGATTTCACCCTGGCTAGGGTTCACCATGATCTGTTTCGGGGTGGTCGTCTGCCTGGTCTCCGCCTTGCGCTACCGCGCGTACATCCAGGCACTGGAAGCCGGCATGGCCAACCAGTCCGTGAGCACGAGAACCCCCCTGGTCATGGCCGCGATCCTGGTGCTCGTCGGCCTGGTGATGGCGGCCCACATACTCACACTGTGATTCGCTCTCCATGGACCTGACACATGGAATTCGAGACGCGGGTCGGGCATAATACAGCTTCAAGTCCGCATCCCTTTGTGCAGGGACCGTACGAGGCCGAGTCATGACCGCGACAACGACGACTTCCAACATCCCTGTTGAAGAGACCGAAGCCTTTGCAACGCTGGTGGGACGGATTGGCCGGAATGCCTCCAAGATCCCGGCCGAGATCCTGGCGCGGCACGTGCTGGATACCGTGCCTGCCCAGGAGTGGCCGGTGCGGGTCGAGGCCATGGATGCCCTCTTGCGCCGGCTCGAGTCAGGCCGCAAGGACGAGCTGCGGATCGAGAGCCGGCCGGAGGGAGGCAAACTGCTGGGACTCTACGCGACCCGAAGACGGGGCTCGGAGGCGCGTCCCTATCGCACAATCGTTGCGGGCGTCGATCCTCTCAAGGGGCGGTGCGATTGTCCGGACTACCTGAGAAACTCGCTTGGCCTTTGCAAGCACATCCTGGTCGTCCTCGAACACTTGCACGGACGGCCAGGGCTACTTAACCGGGCGACCAAGGAGCAGCAACGACTGTCGGAGACGACCTTCACCGGACCGGTCTGGGACCCGGTTCGTCCCTTGCTCGGCATGGGCGACTGGCTCGAGCGGGTGGCCTGGATTGGCGGCAACGGGATGGAGGGGCAGGGCACCCGGGCATCGCAGGCGCTGACGTGGTTCCGACCCGGTCGGAATGGGACCTGGTCGCTCGAGAAGACCTATGGCGATGATCCGGTGCGTCGCCTCGAGCTTGTCGAATCCTTGCTCAAGGTCGTTCCCGCCCGCTCGAACGGCTTACGGCACGATCCGGCCCTCCGCGCCCTGCTCGTCCACGAGCGCGAGAAGCTCAAGCGATCGGTCGAGATGACTCTCTGGCCGTCAGAGCAGAAAGCCGTGATGAAGGGACTGAAGTGTCCGCTGTACCCCTACCAGCGCGACGGCGTCAAACGGTTCCTCGAGACGGGTCAACTCTTGCTGGCCGACGATATGGGGCTAGGTAAAACCGCCCAGGCAATCGCCTGCTGCGATATCCTCTGGCGCGCCGGCAGGGTCCGCCGCGGCTTGATCATTGCGCCGGCGTCGCTGAAGCCCCAATGGGCCCGCGAGTGGGCCCATTTTTCCGACCTGCCGATCCAGGTCATCGACGGCTCGCCCGGCGAGCGGCAGAATGTCTACGCCTCGTCCAAGGAGGGTTTGTTTATCATCAATTACGAGCAGCTTCTCCGCGACCTCGAGACCGTCCGCAACTGGAATCCCGACCTGGTCGTGCTCGACGAAGCCCAGCGGATCAAGAACTGGGCCACCAAGACGGCGCTTTCGGTCAAGAGGCTCAATCCTCCATACCGCCTGGTCCTCACCGGCACGCCGATGGAAAACCGGATCGAGGAGCTGGCCTCCATTGTCGAATGGGTCGATGAGATGGCCCTTGAACCCAAGTGGCGGCTTGCGGCCCTGCACGCGATGCGATCCGACGGACGACGAGAAATCACCGGCGTGCGGAACCTGGACACGCTCCGCCAGCGGCTTCAGCCCTGCATGGTCCGGCGGATTCGCCAGGAGGTGCTCGACCAGCTCCCACCGCGCACCGACATCCGCGTGCCGATCGAGATGACGCCGGCCCAGATCGAGGAGCACGACGCCCTGATCCAGCCGATCGCCGCGCTCATGCGGATCGCCGAGGTTCGCGCTCTGACCCAGGCCGAGTTCCTCCGCCTGATGAGCCTGCTGACCACCCAGCGGATCATCTCCAACGGCCTGGCGCAGCTTCAATTCGAACACGTCTGGCCATCGGTCCGCGGCTGTGCTCCCGACGAGAGCGTGCTCAGGGGCCTTTCCGCGCCCAAGCTCCTGGAGCTGCGCCAGCTTGTGCGCCAGGTCGTGATCGACCAGGGGCGCAAGATCGTCATCTTCAGCCAGTGGCGGCGGATGCTTCACCTGGCCCACTGGGCGGTGAGCGACATCCTGGCCGAGCGCAAGCTGCGCGCCGGGTTCTTCACCGGCGCCGAGACGCAGCGGCGACGGACGCAGAACCTCGTCGAGTTCCATGACGACCCCGCGTTTTCCATCCTCTTCGCCAGCGACGCCGGGGGCGTCGGGCTGAACCTGCAACGCGCCGCCAACTGCGTGATCAACCTGGAGCTCCCCTGGAACCCGGCCGTCCTCGAGCAGCGGATCGGCCGCATCTACCGGCTGGGGCAGAAGCAGCCCATCGACGTCTACAATCTCGTTTGCGAGCAGGGAATCGAGTCGCGGATCGCCGACCTCGTGGGCAACAAGCAGGCGTTCTTCAAGGGCCTCTTCGACGGCGACAGCGATGCCGTGAAATTCGACCAGTCCGGGTCGTTCCTCTCCCGCGTCAGGAAGCTCTATGACCCCGCCACTCTGGCCGCGGCCGCGGCCGGGGGCGGAAGTGAAGAGATCGAACAGACCGACCTTGCCGACGTCGGACTGGATGACGAGGTGGCTGACCCCTTCGAGGAACTGATCGAGGCCGGTGACGAGGCGCAGGACCAGGTGGAACCTTCGGCCGACTCCCGCGCCGAATCGCCCCCTGTCCCCGCGATTGCTCCCGCGGACTCCGCCGCGGAACGATCTCTTACGGAGCCTTCGCCAGACGAGAGCGAGCCAAGCGCGCTACCCGGCATGGGCGAGGTCCGCCGGCTTTTCTCACAGCTTCAAGTCCGCCGCGAGCAGAACGGCCGCGTGGTGATCGAAGCTCCCTCCGAGGCCGCCTCGACCCTGAGCGCCCTCTTCGAGGGCATGGCCGCCCTGCTTCAGGCCGCGTCGCGACCCGGAGATTAAGACCTGGTCCGGCGGATCTCTGGAACTACTGAATACCGAATGCTGTCCCCAGATCCCTTACGAACTCCTTCGCGCAATTATCGAGCTTCATGAGGTGACTCGTTGCGCTGGAAGAACCCCTTCGCCTCGTCGACCGTGCCGAAGACGTCCCAGTAGTCGTCCATCCGCATCATGGCGAGGTGTTTCTCCACATCGCGGCTGGGGTGGGCCAGCACGGCCTCGCCTCCTGCGCTGCGGATCTCTCGGGTGATCGTCATGAGGACGCCGAGAAAGCTGGACCCGGTTTCCTTGACTCCCGCCAGCTCGATGACGTAATTGCGAATTCCTTGATCGAGCATCTCGCGGACGTCGCGGGCGGCATCGACGTATCTTGGGTCGTTCATCAGCCGTGCGAAGTTGCTGAGGATTGCGACGTTCCCGTCCAGGCGAATGTTCATGGCCATGAGGATTCTCCTCGTTGTCGTGGTTTCCGCCGGATCGCCGGACCGGCGGGCGCTTCGTCGAGCCGAGCCTCACCGCCGCTTGACCGCGTATCCGTACTGGATCGGCCAGAGGGGCGGCTCGCCGAGCTGCTGCTGTGCCTTGATGACCCAGTAAGGCTCGCGAAGCAGCTCGCGGCCCAGGAGCACCAGGTCTGCCTCGCCGCCGTTGATGATGGACTGGGCCTGACCGGGTTCGGCGATCATGCCGACCGCCCCGGTCTTGATCCCGGCCTCATCGCGGATTCGCCGGGCGAAAGGAACCTGGAACCCTGGCCCGACCGGGATCTTCGCATAGGGCACGATAGCCCCCGAGGAAACGTCGATCAGGTCAACCCCGATGTCGCGGAGGAAGCCGGCCAGCACGACCGACTGGTCGATGTCCCAGCCTCCGTCCACCCAGTCCGTCGCGGAGATGCGCACGAAAAGCGGCATCGTGTCCGGCAGGATGGAACGCAAACGATGGGCGACGCGCAGCAGCAGGCGCATTCGATTCTCGAGCGAGCCGCCGTAGCGGTCGGTCCTCTGATTGGCGAGCGGCGAGAGAAACTCGTGCAGGAGATAACCGTGCGCCGCGTGGATCTCGATGAGCTGGAACCCCGCGGTCAAGGCCCGCCGGGTCGCCGCCTCGAAGGCCGCGACGACGCCGTCGATTCCGGCCTCATCGAGCGCGACGGGTACGGGGCCGCCTTCGGCAAACGGGATCGGACTGGGCCCGATGACGGTCCAGCCGCCCTCCGCCGGGGTGCTCAGGCTCTTGCCTCCTTTCCACGGCAGGTCGCAACTCGCCTTGCGACCGGCGTGCGCGAGCTGGATTCCCGGGACGGCCCCCTGCGACTGGACGAACCGCACAATCCGCGCCAGTGGCTCAATGTGGTGATCGTCCCAGATTCCCATGTCGCCGGTAGTGATGCGACCCTCTCGGGTCACAGCCGTCGCCTCGACCATCGCCAGGGCGACGCCGCCGGCGGCCCGGCTTCCCAGGTGCACCAAGTGCCAGTCGTTGGCCTGTCCCTCCTGAGACGAATACTGACACATCGGCGACATCGCGACCCGGTTGCGAAAGCTCACTCCCCGGATCGTTAGCGGGCTGAACAGGTGGACCGCGGCGGGTCGTTGGGAACCCTGGTCCGCGGTGTTTGTGCTTGTCGCGTCGACGCTCATCGTAGGTCCTCGAAGCCACGGGATGCGGGGATATTGCCTCAAGGCGGCCGGAAGCCAAGATCAAGACCGCCTTTTCAACCATCTGAAGACCCGCCCTGAACACGGTTCGTTGCATTGTAAACGATGCGGGAAAGGCGTGGAGACGGTTTGTCCGGCGATTGGTTCGGCCTTGGGGGTGATGTCACAGGGACTTGCCCTTACCGTGAATTCACCCTAATACTTGCTGCTGAGACAGCACCAGACAACGACTTACTTTCCTGACCGATCGGGAGCCAGACATGGCCACGGCGACGTTTGGGGCAGGCTGCTTCTGGGGAGTTGAGGAAGCATTTCGCAGAACGCCGGGAGTGACCGAGACGGCGGTCGGTTACATGGGCGGCCACCTGGAAAACCCAAGCTATCAGGCGGTCTGCACGGACAGGACCGGCCATGCCGAGGTCGTTCAGGTTCAGTTTGATCCGTCCCGGATCGACTATGAGCGGCTGCTGGAGATCTTCTGGGAACTTCACGATCCGACAACATTGAACCGGCAGGGGCCGGACGTCGGAACTCAATACCGTTCGGCCGTCTTCTATCACGACGAGGCCCAGCAAGCGGCAGCGGCTGGATTGAAAGCGCGGCTCCAGGCCAGCGGCCGGTTCCGTCGCCCTATTGTCACCGAAATCACGCCCGCCTCGACGTTCTGGCGCGCCGAAGAGTATCACCAGAAGTACATCCAGAAGAACGGCGGCGCGAGCTGCCATCTATGAATCGAGATAGGGTCTCACCATCCGCGCCTCTGCTCATGCGGACTTCGATGAGGAGGTGCGGGCTCGTACAAGGTGCTACGGGTACACCCGTGATCGATCCCGATCTGGGCTAATCTCGCCCAGGACTCGAGAGATCTGCGATCGCAAGAACTTGGCTTCGGGGAGCGTGAGCTCGGGCGAGCCCAGACGCTCGAGCAGACTGCGCAGTGAGTCGATCACCTTGGCCTGTCCTTTTGGATCATTCACGATCGGTGGAACTCTGTTCATCCGTCATTACCCTCCAAAGCGGCTTTTCCGCTCACGAAACTTTGGCCACACTCTCTGCGGATGCAAATCCTGGCCCTCCGGTTCGCGAGTTTTCGATCGTCTCGCCCGACTATCATACAAGTCGAAAGTGGAACGTAACTTGCGACATGAGGTAGGAGCTGAGCCGGGGGTTGATGACCCGTGCAGCCCGGTGTTCTTTCCGCCAACCCGGCGCCGGTTCGAGAGCAAGTCCCGCACATCCGGATCGGCTTGGCCTTACACGGACGCTTCGCTCGAGCTACCATCCCGCGCAACTTGCCTGACGCGATATCATGAAGAGAGACCATACCCGAAGGTCGCTTCAGTCATCGAAGCCGGCGGGCAAAAAACATGCAATCCCTCAAGGGTCATCTTCTCATCGCCGCCCCGCACCTCGACACTCCTGTATTTGCTCGGTCCGTGATCTTGATGCTCGATCACGACAAGGACGGAGCCATGGGACTGATCTTGAACCAACCGATCAACACGTCGATCACGGATCTGGCCGGGAGAATCTTCGAGGAAGGTTTTGAGTGGGACAAGCCGCTGCACCTGGGGGGGCCGGTACCCGGCTCGCTCATCGTGCTCCACACGCTCGAGAGCTTGGGTGACCACGAGATCATCCCGGGCGTGTTCGTCACGCTCGAGGCTTCGTCGGTCCAGCAGATCATCCGCCAGCGACCCGAACCCTCGCTGGTCATCGCCAATTATTCGGGTTGGGGCCCGGGGCAGCTCGAAGGGGAGTTCAACTGGGATTCCTGGATCACCTTGCCTGCGACCAGCGATCGCGTCTTCTGGACGGGCGAAAAAGATCTCTGGAAAGTTGTGGTTGGCGAGGTCAATGCCATCAAGCTGTCCGAATTCCTGGGACTGAAGACGCGGCCGGCGGACCCCAGGCTGAATTGACACGATGGATCGTCCCGCGGCTGAAGTCGCCGTTGACAGCCGATCAAGAAACCCGCGTGCACCCCGATCACTTCCTCGCCGCGCGAAGCTGCTCGCTGCCCTGCGCAAGAATCTGGGCGGCGACCTGGTTTGGGCTGTAGCCCCCTGGCAGCCGAACCAGAGGCTTGTTGTGCCGCTCGCAGAGATGGCGGACCTCGCCGAAACCATGGCTGGACCAGCGGATGGCGAGGAGAACCAAGGCGACATCGGGGCGCACGATCAATGGTTCGAATGTTTCGACCGACTGGTGCTCCTTGGTCTCGATCCAGAGCAGTGAATGAAGCCCGAACGATCTTCTGAGAGTTTCCTGAGGATCGCGCCGGCGGATGCCGCCGATCAGGACGACGCTCCTGCCGCTCAGCAGTCGCGCCACCTCCTTCACCTCGGCTGCCGGCTCGTGGTGGACCGATGTCTCGACCGGGAGGGGACGCGCCGCCAGG
>JBAUOX010000697.1:0-9981 GCA_049579985.1 Isosphaeraceae bacterium
GTCGTCATCCATGCTACAAAGAAATTCGATCTCGGACACTTCTTGAAGAGATTTTGGTCACCACTCACACATCTCACTGCTCCGGTCTCTACTGCTCGACGAGCGGGCTCTAGACGGACCGTGCTCAGTACAGAACAGAAAGGGGTGAATCACATGAACGGCAGGGCCTCGCGTCGACACTGGATTCGGAACCGGGCATGGGCGGTCATCGCAGCCCTGCTACCGGCTTCCGAATGCCTCGCGGTCTCTGATTCTGATCCAGCTCCGCCCAATTCCAAGCAGTCCGACACGTCGGAGTCCGGCCAGTCCGGCAGTCGTGGCGCACTCGGGACCACGGCACGAACCAGGATCCCACCGCCGCGTATCTTCTCGGAGCAAGAGCTCAAGGGTGGACAGGCTGTTCGCAGCGACATTCCGCCTGCGAGCAGGCTCATCCCGGACCCCAAGATAAATAGGCTGACTGACGAGCCCAACCGTCTCGAATCTCGAACCCAACCGCGTAGTTCTCAGCCGCTCGTGGACATCGCCCCGTCAAGTCCCGGCCCTGTAAGCAACACCGGTCCCTCACCCGGCGACCTGCTAACGCCGGTCAGCCCCGGGCCCACGATGGTCGCTCCGGAGGCCGCACCCTCGGTCAAAGGCCAGACCGCCAAGGAATCCACTCGGCAAGCGACGAGCACCCAAGCGGCGGCGTCCGACTCGACGGTAAACCAGGTGGCGGAACCAAAAGCGACCCTTGAGGGCTCCCCTGAGGCAACACCGCTGGGAACCGACGCGGTCGTGAGACAGGCCCTGAACACCCTGGGAGCCGCGCCGTCCGGCTCTCAGGCGCCGAGTCCTGATTCCTCTCCCGCTGCTTCGCGGGTCCAGGCGCCTGGCGATGCCCCAGTCGCTGCGGCTTCGCCCCAACCCGAACCGGAGCCGAAGCAAGCGCCGGCGTCGTCGGAAGGGCAGAATCCTGACAAATCCCCGGAGCGAAAGCAGGATGGACAGGTCGAGCAATCGTCGTGCGCGACCTGCGGCGGGTTCCATGGCCATCTCGATGGGCATGTCTTCACCAGTCAAGCAGGCTGTGCAACAGGCTGTGCAAGTGGCAACTGCATCCCCGGGCGCCAGCCGTGCAATCCTCCTCTGAATGAGTGCGACACGATTGTCGGCGGTTTCATGACCAATCTGTATCAGTGCATCTGCTGTCCCGATCCTTGTTACGAGCCCAAGTGGGAGCCCGGGGCCTTTGCCTCGTTCTTCGCCGACTACGCCCGACCGCGGACCGTGACCCGCCTGCGGTATGACAACCTCGAGGACATGACCCGGCCCGATCGCAACCAGTTCTGGATCAATCAGGTGCAGACAGTCCACCGGGCTCATGCGGTCCACAACCCCTTCGTCCGGATCCAGGAGTTGTACCTCTACCAGGAGGCGGCGGGCGAGCACGGTAGCTTGTTCGTAGAAATCCCCTACCGGCAGATCAACCAGAGCTACGCACCAACCCAGGCCGGTTTCGGCGACATCAACTTCGGCACCAAGTCGTTGCTGTTCGATTGCGAGATGCTCCAGATCGCCTTCCAGATGCGGACCTTCATGCCCAGCGGCAACTTCACCAACAACCTGGGAACCGGCCTGTTCGCGCTCGACCCCTCGATCCTGGCGTCGCTGAAGCTCAGCCCCACCACGTATTTCCAGGGCCAGTTCGGCAACTGGATCCCGCTGGGGGGCCCGGGTGTGAAGCGGAGTCTCGCAGGCGGCATCTTCTACTGGCTCATGAGTTTGAACCAGGTCTTGTGTTACACGACACCCGATAGCCCGCTGATCGCAACCCTCGAGATGGACGGCTGGTCGTTCGAGGACGGCGGCTACACCAGGTCGATCAGCTCCATCACCCCGGTGCCGCCGCATCTCAACCAAAAATTCATATCCAATCACGTCGAGAAAGGTGGCGGCGTGTCGTACTTCAACATCGGCCCGGGCCTCCGTCAGTCGATCTGCAATCGAGTTGACTTCGGCGGCGCCATCACCTGGGCGACGGACAGCGCCGCCCTCTGGGCACAGCCCTGGTTCCGCTTCGAGGTGCGGTTCATGTTCTGATGTCGAAGCCGCGCGGGCCGGGCGGGAACTCAGCGCGGCAGCTTCCTCGCGGATATGGGAAAGAGTTCGCCGGCAACGCAGACAGGGGACTGTCAACCCTGTCTGCGTTGTCGTCTTGGGATCGCTTGGCGTCGATCATTGCTCGGGGTTCGGACTGGGAACGGTGAACCTGATCGGGTGTGACCCTACCTTGCGGGCCGAATGCGCAGACTGCAATCTCGTTCAGGTCAACTGCCTTTCCGCTTTCGGTCTCTGAAGTGGCCGACTGATAAAAGAACGAGCTTCAAAAATTCCGCTTCGGCTCGGAAATCGAAAACGGATATGATACAGACGTGTTGGAAGGCTCTCGGAAGAGGCAGCGATCAGAGGATCCACATCCATGGCTGACGAGCGCTCACGACCGTTGAAACGCACTTGGAGGGGCAAGGTCAGTCAGTCGCGTTCGCCCGATCAATCGGCCTACGAGTGGAGCAGGCGGCGGCTCAGGCCGGTCCGAGAAACGAAATCCGCGGGCTCCCGCACCATCAAGATCGCCACCGTTCTGACGGCACTGGCCGCCTGCGTGGGGTTGATGATTTTTCTGATTTTCCTCTGGCAGCCTCCGAAGCCGGCGGCCGTCGTCCTCGTCGGGGCCGACTACGCGACCAACCTGATGGTTCCACACAACGTGCTGGGCTGGAGGGGACTCAAGGGAATCGAAGCGGTTTCGAAGGCGCCGAGGCCCTGGACAATCTTCAATCCGGCATCCCTTCAGTTGATCCAGGGAGGACCGATTACCCTGAACCTGCCCGAGCAGTGGACACAGCTCATCGCTGAGCTGAGCCAGACTGCGCGCAGGCAGAAGACAATCCTCTTCGTCATGGCGATGCACGGCGGGAGCACCGCCACTGGGGCCTATCTGATACCCAACGAGATGTCGCGTCCGGAGACCGATCGCCTCGATCTCAAGACGATCATCGAGTCGATGAAGAAACTGCCGCCGGAGCAGAACAAGGTTCTCGTTCTGGAGGGAGCCCAGGTCGCGGCCGACTGGCGATCGGGAATGCTCTGCAACGACTTCGCCCGCCGGCTCCGGGATCTCGAGCCGGAGATCCGGAACGTGAAGAACCTCTGGGTGCTGAGCGGTTGCGATGTCGATCAACAGTGCTGGTCGTCCGAGGGGCTGGGACAGACGGTGTTCAGTCATTATGTCATCGAGGCCCTGCGGGGCAAGGCCGCGGGCCCCGATCGTCGTTTGACCCTTGCCGAGTTACATGACTACATCTTCAAGAACGTGCGGAATTGGGCTTGGAATGCTCGCAGGGCAATTCAGGAACCCGTGCTCTTGCCCCGCCCGGAAAGCGCCGGTCCGGGGAAGACCGCGGGCGATCCAAACCGCCGTACGCCGGCCTCGGTCCACCTGGCCTCGGTGGAGGTCGCACCGACTCCGGAGCCACCTCCCGCCACGAGCCGCGCCGCGCTCGAAGAGGCCTGGAAACACTACGAGGCACTTGATTCCTTGGTGCCTCACCCCTCGGTTTACTCGCCGCGCCGTTGGCGAGAGTACCGAGCGGCCCTGGTCCGCAAGGAGGAGCTCATCCGCGCCGGGGCGACCGCCGAGCAGGTCGGGATGATCGGAGGACGACTCAGCGCTCTGGAGAGCGCCCTTCAAAGCGAGCGTTTTTTGCTCAGATTGCCGGAATCGAGCCAGAACAACCTGGTGATGAGCGTCGTCCAGGGAGGAGTTGTCGACTCGCGATCCGCGGAGCCGCCCGAGTTCCTCCGATTCTGGAGTCCACCGCCTGATCTGACCCCAGCACGAGTCTGGGACGAACTCAGGGCCAACGAATCCTCGTCCGGCGCCGAACCCCGCCAGCCGTATCGCTGCGGGATCGACGATTTCCTGATCAGGCGGGCGGCCGCTGATTCGTTCAACAACCTGGGAATCGCCGCCTCGCGGTTAAGACAAACCCGCGACAATGAGTATCCCCAGCCCGCGGAAGCTCATTACCTGATCATGCTCGACAAGTATCTGACACCTTTGCGCAACCAGCAGCACTTCATTCTCTGGGCCAGAGTGAATCGAGCGATCCGACTCCGCCGGCTCGCGGAACGAACCGCGCTGGGGATCGCCGACGCGGATTCGGGTTATCCGCGCAGCGAGGAAGTCTACCCCTGGATCAAGCCGCTCGTCGAGAAGGCCGACGAAGCGCGACGACTGGGCGAGGATCAGATCTTCTCAACGGAAGATGCGGCCTGGTCGCAGGCCGACAAGAACCTCGCCAGCGCGGATCAACTCTATCAGGCAGCCTCGAGCCGTGCGTCCCGGGTCCGTTCCGCCCTGGTCACCCGCGATCGTGTCCTGGCCAACCTGCCCGACTATTCCCGCTGGCTGGCCCATCGCCACCCTGACGATCTGCTCGAGGATGATCTGTCCACGACATTCGGAGACCTCTGGACCCAGGTTCATCTCCTGACTGGACAGCTAGAAATACCTGGTGATGGGACTGCGGTTGAGGCCCTCGGTCAATCGGAGCGGGCGGTCGCCGCCGGATTCGAGCAGGTGCTCCAGCGGTTCGCGGACCAGCGGAACAAGTTCTCCCAGGACCGGGTGCGGGAGGACTGTGAGGTCGCGACGGCTGCCGCCGCCGTTCCCTTCGCTGATACGCGCTTGCGGACCCTGATCTGGGAGCGTCTGGAAACGATCCAGGACCACGATCGCGAGGTGGCGGCGAAGGCAGAGCTTGCCGCACCCCCGGGTGAGAAGAAGAAAGATGCTGTCCAGCTCCGGTACCGTCGCGCCCAGGTCCAGGGACTGATGGCCCTTGGATCTCTGGGGCGAGCCTGGTTCGATGAACCTGGATTCAAGGACCTGGTCGATTTCGAGCAGACCAGGGAGAGGATCCTGAGCCCGATCACGGAAACCGAGAGCCAGTCCAGGGCTTGGTGGAAGCAGATCGCCCAGGCGGGAGATTCGATCGGTTTGCGCTGGCGAAGCATCGCCCCCGAGATCGATGAGGCTCTCACCGGCGAGGACAGCAGCCGCGCCGAGCTGCGCATCGTCCAGGACCGATTCAAGAAGGCCGATCGGCTTGGGCGGTTGATCGATGGAGGAGCTCCCGCGGTCCTCGAGTCGAAGATCGAGGCGACCGGCACCTATCGCCAGAAGCGAGTTCATGACCTGTTGATCTGGCTTGCCGAGCGCGCTTGGAGAGACCACTGGTTCGACGAGGATGCCAAGGCCGTCAAGCCTTATTACCGCGCAGCCGGGCTCAGGTTCGCCAACGATGCCGGCAAGCTCGCCCTCAAGAGCCCAGACCCGGACGCTGCCAGGATGAAGGATCTGCTCGCTCAAAATGACCGGCTCAAGATCGAAGGGCCTGCTCGGCTCATCCTCACGAGCGAGCCAGTCAAGGATGTCGCTTATCGAATCGCCGCCGAAGGAAACGAAGAAAAGATCCCTCCCGGTCTTCCCGTGATCAAACCCATCGTGGACGCGAACCTTGGGCTCGAAGGCGAGAGCAGCGGGTTCAGGCTGGCCCCCTGGCGTACCGGCGGCGAGACGGTCCGTTTCACCGTGTTCAGCCCCATGATTCGCGGCGCCGAGAATGATCCCAGGCTGACCCGGCCCTGGGTCATCCCGTCCAAGATCACCGTCGCAGGGGTCTTCCGGGGTCAGCATTTCTCCAGCGTGACCGATGTCGAGCTTCACCCCCTGCCCGACCAGACGGCCATCGGTCCGCCGCCGCCGGAGAACAACGCAAGAGTCGCCGTCCGGGCCGATCCGGAAATCATCAGGACTTTCGGTGAGGGTACCGGTTCAATTGCCATCGTGCTGGACTGTTCCGGGAGCATGAGGTTTCTGACCGCGAATGGAGTCAGCAAGTTCGACGAAGCCAAAAAGGCCCTGACTCAGGTCCTTGCCCTGGTTCCCCCTGGTACGACCGTCAGCCTGTGGACGTTCAGCCAGATCCCCAAGGGCGACCTGGGGCCTTTTGAGGGAGACCCGATCCTGCTCGAGCCGGAACGAACCATCAAGCGGCTCCTCGAGCCGGCACGCTGGAACCCCGATCAGATCCGGAACTTGAATGCGCAGCTCGACCAGATCAAACCCTGGCTGGAGACGCCCTTGGTACAGGCGATGTCGAAAGCGATCGACTCTGACCTCAAGCAGGCCAAGGGGCTGAAGACTCTGCTGGTTCTGACCGACGGTGACGATACGCGCTTCATGCTAAACCGCGTCTTCAATTCCAAGGGCGTTGATATTCCGACGTTCATCAAGGCGAGCTTCGACCAGATCGGCGTCCGGATCAACATGGTGTTCTTCAACGCCGTGGCCGATCCCGGGGAATTGGAAAAGGCCAAGGCCAATTTTGAAAGAACTCTCCCCGCCTTGAATCCCCCCGGAAGCTTTGTCACAGCCGCGAACCTCGATCAGTTGGTCGTCAGTCTGAAACGAGGAATCAGGCAGAAGCTGGCCTACCAGGTTCTCAAACCCGACGGAACTCCGGTCCAAGAGGACCCGCTTGACGTGAGCGCGCCTCCCAACGACGCGGACAGGTGGTTGAGCGGCCTGGAGGCTGGAATCTACAAGCTTCACGTCGTTGCCGACCAGAAATACGAGCACGACATCGACCTCAAGAAAGGTGACTGTCTCCTGGTTAAGCTCGTTCCCGCCGGAACCGGGATCGGGTTCGAGCGGGTACTCTACAGCGACGACTTTGGGGCCAGAGTCGAGGAAGATCTGCCGGAATGGAGGCTGGCCGGTCTGGCCGCTCCCTTGGAGCAACGAGGCAACATCACGCGACTGCAGGTTCTCAGCTCCCTGGAAAAGAAACCCACGCAGGACGACCCTCAGGCCGCCATACGGCACGTGCTGCCCCGACGGGCCTGGTTCAAGCTGGATGGCCAGGATATTCGGAGCCCTGCGGAGGCACTCGCCGTCAGGTGGCGGGAGCGAAGGTACTATCCTTCCCCCGTGTGGCACTTCGATGTGCCGGAGTGGCCACGCGATCCAGCCGGCAATGGCCCGGCAAGGCCGATCCTCACGGCCTGGTGGCTGAGCCCCGGCCAGAAGCCCCCACCCGATCATGTCTTCAAGACGAATCCGGCTCAAGAGCACGCGGACTTCCCCAGCACCGTCCGAATCGATGATGATACGTCAATCGCCATCGAGAGCATCGGCATCGAAACGCACCGGGTCGAGGTGGGACCCGACGAATGGCAGGACAAGTCGTGCCTCGTCGTTCGGCTGGCCTATCCCCAGAACATGCCCTATTACATTGATCCCAAGGAGCTCACAGGCATCGAGAACGAGACTGTGGGCTACGAGCATCGTTTTTACTCCCGAGCGAACAGGTACACCGGCGTCTTCTGGCCTGTGAATCACGATCAATTCGACAAGCTCAAAAGCCTGAGCTTGATCTCACTTGTCAAGATCCGCGCCCTGGCCGAAAAGCAAAGAACCTCGGCCGTCATCAAGCTGCCGGTTCCCGAACCAGGCCCGCTGCCGCAGCCGCCGTCCTGATACATGGTCGAATAAACGCGCACCCGGACAGGAGAATCCCCATGACCACAGATACAGCAGCCGGCCGTGGGCGCTGGCGAGGAAGAAAACCAAGAAGTTCAGCCCCATCACGTAGCGAGACTGTTACCAAGAAATGGTCCGGGGTGACAGTGCTTTCCCTGCTCCTCGTGGCCGTGACCGCGGTCATGGTGTGGCTGGGCTATTTCGTCATCTTCCCGAAGCAGCCCAGTCCGACTTTCGTCCCTTTCTGGATCTCCAACTACCAGAAGCCTCAGATCGCGCCAATTCCAGGAATGGAGCGAGAACGCTCGGCGCTCCAGGAAGCGGGTGTCTTCCCCAGCGTCGATTCGACCGAGGACCCGACGTGGAACTCAACTCTCGAGGTGATGAAGACGCGCCTGGACAATCTCAAGCGCCTGAAAACCGGCAAAGGGGTTGTGGTTTACATCGCAGCCTATGCCATGGTCAGCCGCGCGGGGGACGTTCAGATCCTGGCATTCGACTCCGACCCCTATAGCGGCAACACACTCCTCCCCCTGCGCACAGTTCTGACTCGAATCAAGGATTGCCCCGAACGTCACAAGCTGCTGGTCCTCGACATCATGAAGTCCGCCCCTTACCCCTTCGACGTTGGTGGGACGCCGGACGGTGTTGCTGACCTGATCCGGAAGGAGCTGCAAGCTCAGAAGGACTCCGAGCAGCTCGTCGACCCCAATCTCCTGGTGCTGGTTGCCTGCTCCCCGGGGCAGTACGGGCTCTGGTCGGAGAGCACTCATGAATCGATATTCGGACATTTCTTTCGTGAGGCGTTTGCCGATCCTCAGGCCGACGTCATCAATCGGAACGGCGCCGTCAGCGTGCGAGAGCTGGCCGCGTATGTCACCGCCAAGGTGGACCGATGGGCCATTCAGTACCGGGGCGTGAGGCAACAACCTTACCTGGCCGGCAAGGCCGAGGACTTCGAGCTGGCTTCGCTCAAGCCGTCACCGGCCGGCGGTCAAACGAAGGGTGCCGAGCGTGAGATCCCCGTCGCGGAAGGCAAGGCGGTCGAGAGAGAGAAAGCGCCCGAGCAGGGAAAGATCGCCGCAGAACCGTCCGACAAGCTCGCCGCGAAGGAGGCCGCCGGGCCCGCAGCGGAAAAACCGGCATCGGCCGCGGAGTCTCTGCGATCGGGTTATCCTGAATGGCTGAGCAAAGGGTGGGAGATACGCCAGTCCTGGTGGAAAGAGAAAGGCAAGGAGGACTTCCCCGGCGCCGCGGCGCCACGAGTCTTCCGCAGGCTGGAGGCAAATCTCTTGCGGGCCGAGCAGGAATGGCGGGGCGGCCGCGATCGACAACTCCTCAAAGACGAGTTCTCCCGGGTGCTTGGTGAGCTCCAGGTCCTGATGGAGCGAGCCGGGAAAATCCCCAGGCCCCAGGTGATCCGCTCGGTCGGTCAGGCGAGGGCCTTCGGCTGGGAGGCCGACCGCTCGCTAGTCGCGAAGCTCGAGAACCTGGTCGAAACCCAGCGAACGCTGGGAGCCGCCGCCGACCCGAAACCCGTGGAAGCCGCTCAGAAGAAGGCAATTGATGAAATCCTTGCCGCGCTGAAAACCAAGCCCAACCCGGCCCTCGACCTGGCCGGCACGATCGTTGAAGCGACCCTGGACCAGCGGCTCGACGCGGGTACCATCACTTTCCTGGACGGCATTGTCAGCGCGAGCAAGGTGGGACGGGATGTCATCGAGCTTCGGTTGTTGCGCGACCTGGCGCAACGCGCTGCGACGCCCGGGTCACAAGGCTGGTCAGAGGAGATCGTGAAACTCGCCTGGGACACGATCGGCCTGGCAGAGAAAGCCGGCAGTCGTCCCCGCGCCTTCCCCTGGGTCGGCAAGATCCTCGAACAGGCCCAGAATGGCCGGCACGTCGCCCAGGTATTGCTGCTGAGCCAGGCCCGCGACTTCGTGTCGTGGGAGAAGGTCCGGGAGGTCTGCGACCAGGCCTCCAAGGACCTCGACTTCGTGACCGCTTGCCAGGACAAGATCGAGGATGCTCAGAACACGTTGAACCGGACACGGGCCATGCTGCCCGCATATCTGCCCTTCCTCCATACGACTCTCAGGCCCAACCTCGAAAACAACTGGCTCTCGGCAGCCGAGGCGACCGTGGTCCTCGACCGCCTCCTCTTGGAACCCGGCGGCAGCGACGGGAGTTCCTCGCCGGCACGCGAGGATCTGGAACAACTGAGCAACGATCTGACCGCGGCCATCAGGAACGTCAAGACCTCGCTGGAGCAACTGGAACGGCCGTTCCAAGCCGACAACGTCAGCGAGTTGCTGAGCCAGATCGAGTCCAGGCCAGAGCCTCAAACGGCCGTGGAGATCGAGGCGCTCCTGACCACCCCATTTCTT
>JBAUOX010000698.1:0-1712 GCA_049579985.1 Isosphaeraceae bacterium
GTCATGAGCAGTCCTTTCATGGGTTTGACGACGGGTTCACTCCGAATTCTATCAGCGTATCATCGCCTCCGACAATACGTTCAAGCATTGGCCTTTTGTGACGTGCCCGGCCGATTGGGCGGGTCTAGTTGCTGGTTGCATTCCTCCATGTGGCCCTCATTTCTGGCCACTGACCACTGGCCACTGACCACTTCCCTTATGGTACTCGCATTCGCGTGCGAACCTCCTTCAAATCAGCGTCATTATTCGATGGTCTGGCGGTAGACGACGGCCGGGCGGAAGCTGCCGACGGCGTTGGGGTCGTAGCCGGTGAGCTGGAGCCGGTCCACCAGGAAGAAGCCGCGGAACCGCGTCGTCTGGCCGGTCGAGGCGCCGATCTCGGGCCCGAGGATGTCGAAAGCCAGGGCGGCGGCCGGCGTTCCCGCCCCCGCGCCCGCCATCAGCAGGTCGCCCTGCCGCGTGACCTCGAAGAAGCCGATCGTGATCCAGACCGCGTACTGGTGCGTCCGCACCGTGGTCAGGTTCATCGCCTTCTGCAGCATCTCGGTGCGGAAGTAGGGGTGCTGCTTCATGTCGATCTGGGGCGGGGTCGCGTTCGCCGGAGGAGTCGCGGTCTTCCCCGCAACAGAATTCACCCCAAGGTACGGGCTCTGGATCGTCGGCGTGTTTGGCGGCTGCTGCGCAAGTGTCCCGCCCGGAACCCAGAAGAGGTTCACGTAGTTGTCGTTCACCGAGTAGGTTGTTCCTCCCACGGTCTGCGGAACCATGTACGGCGGCAGCCCGCCGGTGGCCACAGACGCGGCGGTGGGGGTGATGTTGTTGATGTACGTATCCCCCTGTTCGCTCGCGTTGCTCGTGATCGGGAGGGGCGTGGGCGAGGTCGGAGGAGAATAGTCAGGCGGCTGGAACAAGCGGCGGACCGGTATGGCCGGGGGCACGAGGAGCTGGCTTGCCGGGGTACTCGCCGGCGTGGTCCCGATCGGCGACGCGCTCGCGGCGGTGACGTAACCCTCGTAGAGCAAGGTGTTGCGCACGCCCGGGTCGCCAACGTAAGGGCCGGCCGAGGGCGGGTAGCTGGTCGGCGGCCACGCGGCTGTGAGCGGCGGCGAGGTCGGTGGCGGGGTCGGCAATTGCGGGTCGGTGTACGTCGACGGTGGCAACGCCGCGGGGCGCATGATCGTGTAGTTGATGTCCGGGTACGACAGCGAGTGGAACGGCCGGTCGGCCGGAATCGGGTTGTTCGGCGCGGCCGGGGCGTGGGTATTGCCTATCAGAACCGCAGTGTTCTGACCGGTCGCCCCGCTGCCGTAGCCGAAGACGAAGCCTGAACCGCCGTGCCGCAGCGACAGGAACTGGGCGAACGAGGCCTTCATGCGGTTGCCGAGGGCGCTGGCGCTGAGCCGGTCGGGGGCCAGCACGCCGACGTTGTTCATCGGGTAGGCGGCCGCCGGTGCGCCGCTGGACAGGGTTGCCGTCACGACGAGCGGAAGTGGCGAGGTCCCCACGGCCAGGGGGAGGGGCGTGGTCGCGCTTGTCCAGGACCCGCCCGTGAACGCCGGCGTAGGCAACTGGTCGAAGCTCAGCAGCGACTCGTAGAGCGGATTCGCCGGGGTGTTGAACGAAGTGTGCTGCTGGTTGCCGAAGACGCTGAAGAAGACCTCCTCGTCGATGATCAGGTTGGGGTTGATCAGCCCCGGCTTGGTGTCCTGGCG
>JBAUOX010000699.1:0-4186 GCA_049579985.1 Isosphaeraceae bacterium
CCCTCGCCCGGACGCTGGCCCTGCTGCCGAAGATGAAGGCCCGGCTCACGGCCCGGCGATCGGCCCGTCTGGCGCAGCTCGAAGCGGCGCTGGAGCTCTGCCCCGAGGTCAGATCGGCCATCGAGGCCGCCCTGATCGACGATCCGCCGCTGGCCATCAAGGAGGGAGGCCTGATCCGACCGGGTTACCACTCCGAGCTCGACCGTTTGCGGTCGGTCTCGAAGGATGGCAAGAGCTGGATTGCCCGGTACCAGGCCGAGCAGATCCGCCGTACCGGCATTCCGGGCCTCAAGGTTGGCTTCAACCAGGTCTTTGGCTATTACCTCGAGATCACCCACGCCCAGGCGCAGCGCGTGGAGATTCCCTCGGACTACATTCGCAAGCAGACGGTCAAGAACGCCGAGCGGTATTTCACTGCCGAGCTCAAGGAGTTTGAGAACGAGGTCAGGAGCGCCGACGAGCGGGCAAGCGCCCTGGAGTACGAGCTGTTCACGACGCTGCGCGACCGGGTCTCGGCCGATGCTCCCCGGCTGATCCAGGCCGGTTCGGTGCTGGCCCAGCTCGACGTCCTGGCCGCGCTGGGAGAGCTCGCCGCACGCCACGGCTACTGCCGGCCCGAGCTGACCGATGAGCCGGTCTTCGACGTCGAGGGCGGCCGCCATCCTGTTCTCGACGCGCTCTTGCCCCCCGGCGACTTCGTGCCCAACGACACCCGCCTCGGTCCCGACGACGGCACGATCGTCCTGATTACCGGCCCGAACATGGCCGGCAAGAGCACGTATATCCGCCAGGTCGCGCTGATCGCCATCCTGGCCCAGATCGGCAGCTTCGTCCCCGCGAAGCGCGCCCGGACCGGTGTGGTTGACCGCCTCTTCGCCCGCGTCGGAGCGACCGACGAGCTGAGCCGCGGTCAGAGCACCTTCATGGTCGAGATGACCGAGACGGCCAACATCCTGAACAACGCCACGCCGCGCAGCCTTGTCATCCTCGACGAGATCGGCCGTGGCACCAGCACGTTCGACGGCATCTCGCTGGCCTGGGCGATCACCGAGCACATCCACGACGCGATCGGTTGCCGGACCCTCTTCGCCACGCATTACCACGAGCTTGTCGAGCTGGAGAAGACCAAGCCGCGGCTGCGCAACGCCAATGTGGCTGTCAGCCAGAGCCAGGGCGAGATCGTTTTCCTGCACCGCATCGTCCCCGGCGGCGCCGATCAGAGCTACGGCATCCACGTGGCCAAGCTCGCCGGCGTGCCCGCCCCGGTGCTCGACCGCGCACGCGAGATCCTGACCTTTCTCGAGAAGCAGCACGGTCCCGACCCGGGCCTGCCCGAAGGCCCGATCCGCCGTAAGGTCAAGACCGGCCGCGCCCTCTCCGGCAGCCTTTTCGCGGCCCTGCCTGATCCTCTGCTCGTCGAGCTCCGCGAGATCGATCTGGCCCAGCTCAGTCCCGCGGAGGCACTCGATGTGATCAAGCGCCTCCGCGAGCTGGCGGGGTAAGAACCGCAAATGGAATGAGTCCTCGGGAGGGCGAGGCTGGGTCTAGAATACCAACATTGTGCGATGCGATCTCTGCTCATCCGAGGCGGGATCGGTTCCGGAGGTGTTGTCGATGAATGCCGATGCGAGCAAAGACTTGACCGAGCTGGAAACTCGTTGGAGAGTGCGCGAGCGGAAATGGGCCCGCAGGCTGGGCCGCCTTCGGCTGGGAGTCGAACCGCTCGAGCAGCAACTGACCCGCTACCGCCGGACGACCTGGGCGCTCGCGGTCGTCCCGGGCATCATCGCGCTCATGTTCCTGACGCTCTTCACCGTCTTCGGCCGGCCCGACATCGGGTTCATCGTGATCTTGATCCTGTTCGTGCCGATGATCCTCTTCGCGTGGCTGGGCTACGCGCGGCTGAAGCGGCGGGCCGCCGCGTATCTCGCGGATCGGGCAAGGTTCGAGGACGAGAAAAAGCGGCTGCTCGATGCCTCGTGATTGGGGATTTTGGATTGGGGATTTTGGATTCTCCGGTCCCCAATCCAAAATCGGCAATCCAAAATGACCACCTCACCACGGCGAGGCCTCGAGACCGGCCCCGACGCAGCCGGATTTTGCTTCGTCGAGATCGGTGTCGTCCTCCGGCGCCAGTCCATCGGTCCACTCTTCGGCGTCGGCAACCGAGGCCTCCAGCTCGAGCCGCAACCGTTTGCGGGCGGTGTGCAGCCGGCGCTTGATGGTGCCCAGGGGAACGTCGAGCTCGCTAGCCATCTCCACCAGCGACAGCCCCCGAATATAGAAGGCGAGCAGGCTCTCTCGATCGAGAGTCTTGAGGCGTCGTAGCGCCGCCCAGAGCCGCTCGGCCCGCTCGCGCGTGATCAGCTCGTCAACCGGCTGAAGGGCGCGCTCGTAGGCCCCTTCCAGGACGCCCGTGTCGACGGTCGAGGGAGCAACCCTCCGGGTGGCCCGGTTGATCGCCATCCGCACGGCCACCTGGCGCAGCCAGCCGGCGAATCGCTCGGGCTCACGAAGCTGGTGAATCCGCCGCAAGATGTGCAGGAACACCTCCTGCGTCAACTCCATCGCCTCGCTGGCATTGCCCAGCCGCCGCAGCGCGATCGCGTGCACCGTCGGCTGGAACTGCTCGACCAGCCGGCCGAATGCCTCCCTGTCCCCCTCCTGTGCCCGCTGGACCAGCTCCGCTACCTCGGTCCAGCTCGGACTTCGAGTCTGCTCCATCTCCAGGATCGCCACGGAACCCACCTTCCCCGCATCCGGGGATCAACCCGACTCTTCTCCTTCGCATCTACCGCTCCCGCGGCAGTGGAAACCGGGAGGTCATCGGGATGGCATCATGAACGTCGAAACGCCGTGCCCTCCGGTCTGGCCTTGTCAGGACTTTGCGATCGCGGTAGCAACCGTGGATCGCTTCATCCCGCAGGTGCCGACCCTGGCGCGGCGACGTTGTCAATGCGCTTGAGCGGCTCTCGGTGCCGGAGAAACTGGTCCGGTGCCCGAGACAACCACTCGGTTCCTTTCGCCTGCTCAATTCGTCACGACCGCGTCGGTCGAACTGCCGCCATCCACGAGCCCAATAAGGACCATGGATCGTTCAAGCCGACCAACGAGACTGCCGTGACGCTTCTGAGCCCGACGATCGGGACTCAGCTTGCGGCGACCGCCGCTCTCGCGGCCGCTGCCGGCCCTCGTGCTTGCCCGCTGGCGTATCCCCAATCCGAACCCTCGTTCCTGGCCGCCCGCGCGGACATGGACTCGAGTGGGTGCCGGCCGGGCCTGGCCTGCTTCAAGAGCCAGGCCTGACTCGGTTTGGGTTGAACGCGGCGCTGGCAAGCAGAGCGACTCGCATCCTGGTCCGCGCAACGAATAGGGCGTTGCTGCGGGCCGGGAATGATCGAGTCTGGCATGGGCGGAATGTCGTATCTCTGTGATTGAAAAGAAGGTACGACACACCACACCATCCTCTGGCGCATGACATCATGATGGAGGTGACGGATGCGCAGGGTCGTTTTGCCATTGTTGCCGCTCGCGTTGAGGACGAGCGTCCGCGTCCCGAGGTTCAGCCGGTTGGTAAGAGCTGACAGCGTCAGGTTTATGCGGCTCAACATGGCGAAACCCTCACATCCGCCTGGAAAGGCGGGGTCACGAGGTGAGGCTTTGATCCGCTTGCGAGATCGGTCCGGCAGCCATTCCGGCGCATGAAGCCGGCAGGAGAGCGGATTCTCGGATCGCGGCCTCACGGGGGGAAAGACGTCTCCCGGACGTCCTTGGTATCACTTACCGAGTCATGGGTTCCAATCCGGCTCCCGAGATCTCGATGCGACCGGACACCGTGCCCGGTCTGTCTGCTGGATCTGACTCCCGGCCAGGAGGCGATTCGATGCTCCCCACGTGCCAACACGACGGCCACGATGACCTGGAGTCAGGCCTATAGACATCGTATCGCGTCTTCTTGTTCGCGCGAAACTGAAAAAAAAGAGAAATTCCCCGGGAGTGAGGCACGAAACCTGGCATCGGCCGTGGAAGCAAGCGGCAAGGAACTCGGGGAAGACCTGGCAGGGCCGTTTCATTTTCGCAGGGTTTGGGCTTTCGAACCCTCTCCCGCGGGGAGCGGGGGGAACCCCCCTTGCGGGGGCGGGCCGAAGGCCGGGTGAGGGGCGGCCCGGGCCGGGGCGCTTGGCCC
>JBAUOX010000700.1:0-2103 GCA_049579985.1 Isosphaeraceae bacterium
CGTCACGTCGTGAGACGGTGCGAACCATGCGGCCGGAATTGCTCCAAGCGCACCCACAAGGTCGTTGGAGGTCACCCGGTGCGGCTCGACGGAGTCGAGAGAAAACAACTCGTGGGGAGCAATCTCCGCACGGGATCGGAACGGGTCCTTGGGCGCTAACGTAGTCGGGGAAAGGCATGCGTCGCCCAGAAGCTGCACCACTTTCAGTGGTGGCAGAGCGTTCACCAGGAATACAACCCGTCATGGAACCCGATCAGAGCATTGTTCCGTTCCTTCAAGTCTGCTCCGGTCCCCTGTCCGGACGAGTGTACAAGATCGATCGCGATGTCATGATCATCGGGCGCAACCCTGATTGCGATCTGGTGTTGGAGCCGAAATCGGTTTCCCGGCGACATGCGGTGATCGTCCACCGGAGCGGAGAGTTCCTGCTCAAGGATATTGGCAGTACGCGAGGAACGTACGTCAACGGGATGCGGCTGACGCAGCCTGTCGTGCTCAAGAATGGCAGCATTGTGCAGGTCGGTGAAATTCAGTTCACGTTCAAGGCTCAGGCGGTTCAGATTCAGGTTGGAGAACAAGACGAAACGACGGTCTTCGCGTCGATCGACATGACGACCCCGACCGATCGGTTCTTGCAGGTGGTCAAGCCTGAAGTGAAGCTGCGGGCGATGAACCGGATCAGTCGGGCGTTCGGAAGCACCCTCGTGCTGAGCGAGATCCTGGAGAAGGTCCTCACCACATTGTTCGAGATCTTTCCTTCGGCTGAGCGGGGATTTGTGCTGCTTGAAGACCGTGAGCGGGGGACTCTGGCCCCGGAGGCAATCCATACCCGGACCGGGCCCCGGGGCGATCTGAGGATCAGCAAGCCGATTCTTCAAAGAGTGCTCCACAACGGCCAGGCCATCTTGAGCAAGAACCTCCCAGCCGAGTTCCCCAACAGCGACAGCGTGTCAGATAGCCAGATCCGGTCGCTGATGTGCGTGCCCATTCTGGACCAGAAGCAGGTGCCGATCGGGATCATCCAGATCGATACCAAGGACGGACAAGGTCGGTTCGACCAGGAAGACCTGGATCTCCTTGTATCGGTGGCCAACCAGATCAGCGTGGCCGTCCAGATTGCCCAACTGCACCGCGACGTGCTGAAACAGAACGAATTGGAGCGGGAGCTGCAATTCGCGCGGCAAGTGCTGCAGGCGCTGTTGCCCGAGCGTCCGGCAAGCGTTCCCGGCTATGAATTCTGGGATTGTTATGAGCCGGCCCGGCACGTGGGAGGAGACTACTATGGCTTCATCCCCTTGCACGAGACTCAAGGCGCAGACAGCGGACCCGTGCAGCGGTGGGCCATCGCAGTCGGCGATGTGGTGGGCAAAGGGCTGCCCGCTGCGCTCCTGACCGCCAAGCTTTCCGCGGAGGTCCGGCTCTTTCTTCAAGGCGAGACCGACCCGGCCCGGGTGGTCACGCGGCTCAATAATCAGCTCTGCGAGAACGGCGTGCTGGACATGTACATCACGTTCCTGCTGGCCATGCTCGACATCACCAACCACCGACTCCAGCTCGTCAACGCCGGCCACCCTTGTCCCCTGATTCGCCGGCATGACGGCCGCATCGAGGAGCTCGGCAAGGAGCAATCCGGGCTGCCTCTGGCGATCCAGGGAGGCTGGAAGTACGAAACCGCCGAGACCACCCTCGAACCGGGCGACGTGGTCATCTTTTACACCGACGGGGTGACCGACGCGTTCAATGCGCACAACGAGCGATTCGGCGACGCCGGGCTCCGCAGCATGCTGACCAAGGCCCTCGCGGGCCCGGCCGCCACCGGCGAGATGCTCGTCCAGCAAGTTCGCACCCATGCCGCCGGCCGCAGCCAGTTCGACGACATCACCATGGTCGCTTTCGGACGAAAATGAGCGGTAACCGTTCAGTCCCCCGCCTGGCCCAGTAATTGCGAGGCGGGCAGGCCGGACCGATGCGCCACGATCGCGCGATACAGGTAGTCCAGCACCGGACGTTTCTGCAACCGCAGGGTTTGGACCACGGTCAACATCCGCTCCACAAACCGACACCCCGCCGCGCTGTGGCAACCAAAGGCGTTCTTCCGCCAGA
>JBAUOX010000701.1:0-3674 GCA_049579985.1 Isosphaeraceae bacterium
ACATACTGGGCTTTAAGGTGTTACGGAGGAAAACACCGGCACATCAACTAATAATTAATAACATGATCTCTATTTCACCGGACCCCAAACCCCGTGTTTCTGAGGCCTATTCGGTATTTTATATACATGCATCTGGTGATCTGTATTGAAGAAGAGCAACTCGTAACTCGTTAAGCCATAAGACGTTACTCCTAATCCGAGTGCCATTCGTGACAGGAACCGTTCACTGATCTCAACCCGTTCCCGACCAAGGTGGACCCTTGCCCAGCTCCAGTCAGATCGGCGCTTGTTACGGATCCGAACACGCCAGCCAGTGCAGGCTTGACCATTGCCGCGCCTCGGCCCGCTCGACCAGGCCGGCCGTTAACGCGTTCTGCTCGACTGATCATTGAACTGGTCCACGGACGGCATGAAAACGCCCGCTTACTCCACGTCTGATCGGGACCGAGACCGCGGACGAACTGATCCGGCTCCCGGGAGGATTGGACTTCTTGTTGCCATATCTTACAAATGTCAGACATGCGGCCCTTCCCGGATTCTCTCACTCGTGAGGCTGCCATGAACCCTCTCCCTCGCAGAGCCGCGTGCGGATTTCCGAGCGTTGCCGCCCGGGCTGACGCTGATGGCATTCGCGAGGTTCTGGGACGGCCCGAGAGCTTCCATTCCAGATCGCGTGGCATGGCAGCCGGAAGATCTTCATCCCTACGTGATTTGTGAGCCGAAACCATGGGCAAGTATTCCGAGACTCTGACGGACCACGTCATGGACCCGCGGAACACGGGGGTCATGGAGGACGCCGATCTCACCGGCCATGCCGGGACGCCGGGACGGGGGGCGTTCCTGATCTTGTTCCTCAAGGTCCAGGATGATCGGATCGTGGCGGCGAAGTATCAGACCTACGGCTGCGGGCCGACCATCGCGGCCGGGTCGATGCTCACCGGCCTGATCGTGGGCCGGACGATCGCCGAGTGCCGCAAGCTGACGACGGACGACCTGATCGCGGCCCTGGACGGCGTGCCGCCGGACAAGCTACATTGCCCCGCGCTGGCGATCGGACCCTTGCAAGACGCGCTTCGGAAAGCCGCAGACCACCAATGAATCAGGATAAAGAGAGGGTTTAACCGCGAATTTCGTGGATTTCGTGGTTCAAGGGACGAATGAGGAGGGACAGGCCTTCCGACTCTGGATTGACCTCAACGAAACGAAGGGTGGACTTGATTCCGATGACAAGACGACTGAGAATGCGGGTATGGAAATCCGTGGTCGCGTCCACAACGGCGTCGTGGTGCTGGAGGGCGAGCTTCCATTGCCGGAAGGCACGGAAGTGATCGTCTCCTCCGGGGCTGCGCCCGAGACAAAGCCAGTCGGGGAGCAACGGATCGAGTTCCCTCTTGTCCGGTCCAAGCACCCCGGCAGTCTGCGATTGACCGGCCAGCGCGTCGCGGAGCTCCTGGAAGAGGACGGTGTTCCTGCCTGACATTAATTTGTGGCTGGCCCTGGCGTTCGACGTCCATTTCCACCACCTTGACGCCAAGCGTTGGTTCGACGGCTTGCCGGCCGGGTTGTTTCGCTTTTGCCGGCTGACTCAGCAAGGGTTCCTCCGACTCGCATCCAACCCCAAGGTCTTCAACGAGGATGCTGTATCCCTGAGCGAGGCATGGGACCTGTACGACAGGATCTTGAGCGATCCACGGATCGCTTTCGTTCACGAGCCGAGTGATATCGAAATCCACTGGCGGGCATTCACCCGGCGGTCGACTTTTTCTCCGAATCTCTGGAGCGACGCGTACCTGGCTGCTTTCGCTCGCGCGGCAGGACTCGAGCTGGTGACCTTCGACAAGGGCTTTGCCCAGTTCCCGAGCCTGAATTGCACGATCCTTTCTTGATGACCGACTTCGAGACACGGAGACAAGGAGAGAACAGGCATTGTGTCGTATGGCCATCCGGCAGGCACGCCTGGAGCCACTGGCGTCGAGCGCCTCCGGCCACGAGAGAACGGTCAACGGATGAGCGGCGGCGCGTGGGAAGGAACGGATGGATTTGTCGAGACTCCTCACGGATTTCCACTAGCTTATCGAGACTCCTCGGCCATCTCCACCGGAGTCGCCGTGCTCTGGAGCGCCGCGACCACGCCCGTAAGGGCGTCGGTTCAAACGGGGGAACCCCTGACCTCGCCCGTGAGGGCGATCCGATCGGCCTCACGGCCGAGGCTGGGGGCTTCGCCCGTCCGAACCACGGTCTCACGACCGTGGTCACAGGTCATGGCCTGCGCTACCCGTTGGAGATCAGCGAGAACTCTCGATTTGTCCGCGGGAATCGCCTGGTTCGGCGCATAATGAGATAGAGGGCTCGCTCGTCGAGATCGGGCCCCGTTCGGTCTTTGGGAATTCGCGGTCGGTGGCAGGCAGTAGCCAGCGGGGTAGGGTCGTAGGAGGTAGTGGCGAGTGGCGAGTGGCGAGAGAATTGTGGCCAGTGAATCCGAAGAGAGGGAGCCAGTGGTGAGAGAAAAGCGCCAAAACGAAGCCAATTGCTCGTGGTGTAAATCATTGGCATATTGTGACTTAGCACGAAATAAGGCGGAATCGACCCGGAAAACGAACCCAATTTCCGGCCGGCGGCAAGGGACGTGGGGCGAGAGAAGAGTGGCCAGGAGGACGTTGGGGGCCAACCACGCTTCCCAGGTGCCAGAAAGGGTGGCCCCCTCCGCTCCCTCTCGCTCGGACCGTTTCTGGCTGTGTGAACTCCGCGTTTCTCTACATTTCTCAACATTTTACGGTTCATCTGTTCAGAATATGGATACCCAGCTCGGCGCGCGGCATCGACGGCGGACCCCGACGATCTACCGAGGTCGTGCTCAACGAACAATCTCTGCCGGTAGCTGGCTCAGGCAGGGTCTCCTGACGTCAAGAGCCCCTGCCTGAACCAGCGCAATAAATCCGAGAGGAAAGAAAACATGCGTCAACCGCAACTTTGCAGCATGCCAGGACGCGGCTCATCCCGGGCACCACTTGTGGTCGGCCTCAAGGCAGGGGTTTCCGCCGCGAAGAAATTGATGAAGCCAACTCGGTTGCGCCGCGGCTGGCTCCTGGCGATCCTGGCGGGGGCGATAGTGGGGTGGTCCACGGCTGCCGATGCGCCGCGACAAACGAAGCGGCCCCCGCAGCTTTGGGCCATCGTCATTGGCGTCGAGAACTACGTTGACCCCGCGATCCCCGACAGCCCGACGGCCGCGGACCACGCCCAAAATATCGTCCAATGGTTCCGCGCGGCGGGGTGGGAGAATCAGAAACAGCTTCTGTTCCGGGACTTCGGCAACGCCAAACCGGGCAAGCCAGAGGCACCCGCCTCCAGTATTTTGCCGACGCAGAACAATCTGAAATGGGCCGTGGACGAGTGGCTCGGCCCCCGGGCCAAGGCGGGCGACCTCGTCGTGATCTATTTCGCCGGCCAAGCCGCGACCGTTGCTTCGAGAGCGAGTCCGCAGTCCGAGCCCAGGGTCGATCATTACCTGCTGCCGATCGACGCGCGAACGACCGACGTGAGGGGCACCGGCTGGTCGCTTGACGAGGTCGTGGACCGCTGCGCCCTGAGGCGGATTCGCGTGGTCTGCTGGCTGGCGACCGGTGTCGAGCCGACCGCAACGCCCCCTCGCCCCGCGGGGCAGCCCCCGGTGG
>JBAUOX010000702.1:0-2949 GCA_049579985.1 Isosphaeraceae bacterium
GTCACCGCGAAACCACCCAGTCGTGTGAGGGACAGCGATTCCACAGCGTGACGAACCGGGTGCATTTGACGTGCACGCCCGGATCTGTGGGAGCTCCAGGGAGTAATCCCTGGAGCGACCCGGCCCATGCCCTCAGACAAAGGAGATGACGGGGCGGGTGGTCAGCGAAATCAAGCGCTTGAACGCCGGACCCGGATTCGGGAAGGCCGTGCGCATCGCGTTCGAGTCCTTGGGGCTCAGGGGCTTCAACACGCTTGACCTGGGTCTGCGCCACGTCCTACTGCACGACGCGGAATTGCCCCTCAGCGTGGATGAAGTAGTGCCCTACCTGGCGGAACTCGACTTGCTTGTGTTCCTCCTCGTCGCCCGGCTCCTGGGGTACACAGGACAGTTCTTCCACCCACATTTGGCACCCGAGATGCAGCGCATCGACACCTTCCCGGCGGCGGGCAAGGCATCTGCGGCCGATGCATAGGCGATGGCGCTGTCCGGACCACAGGAGTGCTGAAAAGGAACGGTGGAACGAATCAACGAGATTCCTGACCACAACGTGCTTCGCGGCAATCCCTCATAATCGCTGAATTCCGACACAAAGTCATTGCGAGCCGGTCATTCCGTTATACAGCCGCCGCCGCAACCCGGCCTCCCAGCCCCCGATTCCAGACAGCAAGAGTTCTAACGGTGTCTTGTCGCCCAGCCAGCCACACCGAGCTGTCCGCCACCCGATTGAGGCCTCGACTGGCCGCCATCGCGGATCCGAGCTCGATCCAGTCATTCATGTTATGGAAAGCAGTAGTCCCAAGGAAACAAGGCAGAGGCCGGATCCTGCGGGTCGGAGTGCGCTCGCACTCACGCCCACTACCGGAACCCAGCGGGCACTGGTTCACATGCGCACAGAGTGTTCTTTGCAGGACATTCCGCTAATCTCGATGCTTCGCGATCAGATTCAACCACGGCTTGACGACGGAAGATCGATCGCGGCACGAGGCACGAATGAATGGACCTGACGAAACCCCGCGGCCGGCGACCGCCTGGGAGACCTTTATCCTGGCGTCGTGTGCTCGCCTGGCGCAGTTCCCGCAGGTCCACCTGGCCCCGAAGTTTCCTCCGGGGCGGCTGAACCTGGCGTTGCGCACGCAACTGCCGCTCCTGGAAAATGAGCTGCTGGTGGCGCTGATCGACAGCGATACCGGGGGCTTTCAAAACGAGATCATCTTGACCACATCACGGCTTTACTGGTCCGAACGGGATCTCGCTGCCGCCAGCGGCCGCAATGGGTTGAAGAGTTCCGTGGCGATCCGGGCTTACGGAGTGGATTACGCCCTGATCCCGCAGGGGGCCTGTGTCGTGCCATCGGGCGAAGGATCCGTCCAGATCGCGCTCGGGTCCGGTCAATCGCTGCCGCTCCAGGGCGGTGGCAGCGAGCTCGCCGAAGCTTTGGCGGGTTACCTGCGGACGGTCAGGGATGCAGCCCGCAAGGGCGTGGATCCCTCGCTCGACGGGCTCGATCCCGGGCTGGTCCGGCGCATCGCCCTGGTCCTTCCCAAGGTGGCCGAGGCCACCCGGCAAATGCGCACGTTGAATCGCGATCTGAATACGTTTCGACGCGACCTGATGGCGGCGACCCCCCACGTCGTGGTCACTCCGCTGCTGCTGGCGGCCTGCATCCTGGTGTTCGTGTTGATGGTCATCCGCGGGGTTGACCCGCTCTTCCCGTCGGCGCAGCAGCTTCTCTGGTGGGGCGCCAACGACGGGGCGCGGGTCGTGCTCAGGCATGAGGCATGGCGGCTGCCGGCCAGCGTGTTCATTCATGGCGGACTGATCCACCTGGCGGTCAACATGTGGTGTCTCTTCAACATCGGACCGCTGGTCGAACGGCTCTTCGGCAATGTCGTCACCGCGGTGCTTTACCTCGCAGCCGGGGTTGGCGGCGCGATCGCCAGCATGGCGACGCTGCCGGGGCGGGTCAGCGTGGGGGCATCGGGGGCGATCTTCGGGCTGCTCGGAGCCCTCCTGGCATTTCTGCTTATCAACCGTCGCTCGGTTCCGGCAACGGTGCTCAGTCCCTTGCGATCAAGTGCTCTGAGCTTCGTGGTCTTCAACACCCTGTTCGCCGCGGCGGTTCCGAACATCGATCAGTGGGCCCACATGGGCGGACTCGTGACCGGATTTCTGGGTGGCCTGGTGTTGATCCGGCCATGGCCCGTGATCCGGTCCCGCTGGCTCACCCTGAGGCGGCTGACGCTGGGATTGGCGCTGGTGGGCGCGGTACTCGGCGTGGGATTTGCCGCAGTGCGGTGGACAGGACGCACCCTGCCGGCTCTGGCCCGACTTGACGACTTCATGGATCAGGCCGCCCCCGCGATCGACGAGTTCAACGCGGTTTCCCAAGCTTTGCCCCGGGTCGCTGAGCTCGAGGCCCGGTCGGAAAGCGCGGCATCCAGGCAGGATCTATCTCGGTCGCTTCGCAAGCTTCAGGCGCGTGCCGCCGCGAATCGGGGTCGGCTGGGTCGAATCGTCACGCCTGATCCCAGCCTCCAGTCCATCTGCCAAGCCTTGATCGCCGGCCAGACCGCTCAGATCGCCACGCTCGCCGCCGGGCTCAAGTACCTCGAGACCCGGACTCCAGAGTGCTTGACGGGACCCTCCGGTGTGCGCGCCGGCCGGGCCGCGATGATGCGGGCCGGTCATGACTTCCAGAATCGCCAGCGCGCGTTTCTTGAAACCCACGGACTGGTAATGCGCAGCCCCGACCCCGGCCGCTGAGGATTTGGCGAGTCGTTCGGGATCGGGGCCGTGAATCCTCCTCTGTACTACTAACCTGGAAAGTCTTGTTTTTTGAGCAAGACTGTCAAACTGGGCAAGACTGTAGGGCGCGCAATCGCTTCGTATTGCGTAATCGACCCAGTCTTCCAGTTTGGTTGCGGCCGTCAGGCCGCGCTGTGAGCC
>JBAUOX010000703.1:0-3117 GCA_049579985.1 Isosphaeraceae bacterium
GGCAGGCCGCGGACTGAGCGAAAGCGCCATGAGCTCGGCGGCCGCGGCGCCGGCCGGGTCGACAAGCAGCCGGCAAGAGGCGGCCAGCCGGGCCAGGGCGTCCTCGTCGCGTGGGTTCTCGGCGACGGCCTTCTCGGCCGCGTTCCTGGCATCGGTAAACCGCTCATCGGAGACGTTCAGGTCGCATAGCAAGACCTGGGCCGGTCCGTAATGCGGGTTGACCGCCAGGGCGCGTTCGGCCTTGGACCGGCCCGCGGCCAGCCGGTAGCCCTGCAAGTCGGCCTGGCCCAGCGTGACCAGGATCTCCGGAGCCAGCGGATTGATCTGCTGTGCCCGGGCCAGCTCCTTGACGGCGGAACGCTCGTTGTACCCGGCGAGGAAAAGCTTGCCCTCGAGCCACGGTGCTTGCCAGCAATTCGGATCGGCGCGGAGGGCGGCCTCGTAAATCTCGTTGATCACGTCGTTGAGCGAATCGCTCAACTCCTCGCCCCTGGCCGTGGCGCGGTAGTACCGCTCGGCGGCCTGGCCGACGAGCAGCAGGTTCTGGGCATTCCGCGCCAGATCGGGCGACCGGGTATTGTAGTGGTCCACGATCCACTTGCAGCCTTTCACCGCATCCTCGAGCTTCCCTCGCGACTCGAGCAAGCGGACAGCGATCCACCGGCCCGGCAGGTGGTCCGCGCTGGCGCCCAGGGTCTGCTTGACCGCGGTGTCGGCGGTCTCCCAGTCTCCGCGGGTGAAGTGCAGCTCGGCCAGCCGGGCAGTGACGTCGGCATTCTTGGGTTGCCGGCCGGCAAGCGATTTCAGAACTTCGATCGCCTTGCCATACTCTCCCTGGCTAGCCTGGCATTCGGCCGTTCCCATCGCCAGGGCAGCCTCGAGCTGCGGCGTCAGGCCGCCCTTGAGTTTTTTCGCTTCGCTCTCGGCCGCCTGATAGGCTTCCTCAGCCTCGGCATAGCGGCCGTTCTGCAAGAGCCGCCGCGCCGCGTCCGGGTTCTTGAGGTCCACCGCTGCCTTCCCGGCCGGCCCCGCCGCCTGGGCCAGGAGTGCCAACACCGCCATCGTGATCGTGTATGCCATCTCGGTTTCCTCCCGGGGCCTTTTCTTTTCACGTTACCAAAGCTCGGCGAAGAATGGCACCTCCGCACGGGAAACGAGTGGGCGTGCTCTGTCAGTCCCGAGAGCTCTCCGGCGATTCCTGCCGCACCTCGCGAAGCAAGTATGTTGTCTTGGCCTGCGACTCGTAATAGGTCCGCATGATCAGCTCGGACTGGATCCCCAGCAAGATGCTCATGCCCCCGGCGAGAAAGAACATGACGGTCAGTGAGGGCAGGGGGGTCTGGACGAACGACTTTGGCTCCAGGTTGGGATCCCACCAGAGATGAGGCCAGGGAAAAACCCACTTGAAATAGAGCATGGCGATGAAGCAAACAAACGCCATGGCAAACGACCGGAGGCCGATCCGCCCGAAGAAGTGGATCGGCCGCTGGGCGTAGCGCTGCAGGAAGCCGATCAGGACCAGGTCGAGCACCACGTTGAACGTCCGTCCCAGCCCGTACTTGGTCTTGCCGGCGGTCCTGGGCCGGTGGTTCACGACCTGCTCGGTCACTCGCGCTCCTTGCCAGGCGGCAAAGATGGGAATGAAGCGGTGCATCTCGCCGTACAACCGGACTCCGGAGAGAACCCTGCGGCGATACGCCTTCAGAGTGCAGCCGAAGTCGTGGAGCGAGACTCCCGAGATCCGGGCCACCAGGCGGTTGGCGATCCGCGAGGGGATCTTGCGGCTGAGGAATGCGTCGTGGCGGTTTCGCCGCCAGCCGGAAACGACGTCAAAGCCCTGGTCCAGGGTCTGGAGCAGCCGGGGGATGTCGGCGGGGTCGTTCTGGCGGTCGCCGTCGATCGGCACCAGGATCTCGCCCCGCGCCAGGTCCAGTGCGGCCGAAAGCGCGGCGGTCTGACCGCAGTTTCGCCAGAGGAAGACGGCCCGCACGTGCTCGGGATCGCGTGCCTGGATGCTCTCGAGCTGGGCCGCCGTCCCGTCGAGGGAACCGTCGTCGACAAAGATCAGCTCGTAGCGTCGGGGCAGCGGGCCAAGCACGGCGTTGAGCTCGGCATGCAGCGGACCGACGTTTTCCACCTCGTTGTAAACCGGAATCAGCACCGAAAGGTCCAGGCGCGGCGGTAACTCGCCGGCCGGCGCGGGGCCGCCGGGGCGCGATCTCTTTTCCTCCCGGCGCGTGTCGACTGGAGTGTTCATGCCGCTCTTCTTCTCGATGCTCGCAAGGTAACGCCGGATTATCCCTTGATGTACTGCAGCAGGTGGCGCCTGCTGATGATCAGCGAGTCGAGTCGCGACTCGATCGCGCCCTCGAATGCCCGGTCCTCGACCTCGACGGCCACGTGGCCGGAGTATCCCGCATCGGTGAGGGCCCCGAAGAAGGCTCCCCAACGGACGTCGCCCAGGCCGGGGATCTTGGGAGTGTGCCAGAGCTTGGGGGAGGACAGGACGCCGTGCTGATCGAGCGCGGCGCGGTCGATCCGGGCATCCTTCGCGTGGACGTGGAAGAGCCGGTCCCGGAACTCGCCAAGCGGGGCCAGGTAATCCATCTGCTGCCAGAGCATGTGCGAGGGGTCGAAATTGAGGCCGAAATGGGGGCTGGGGATGTCGTGGAACATTCGCCGCCAGATCGCCGGGGACGTGGCCAGGTTCTTGCCGCCGGGCCACTCGTCCTGCGAGAAGAGCATCGGGCAGTTCTCGATGCCGATCCGTACGGACTTACTCTCTGCGTGGGCGACCAGCGGCCGCCAGGTGTCGAGGAACCGCGGCCAGTTGGCGTCCACCGACAGGGACGGGTCGCGGCCGGCGAACGAGTTCACCTGGCCCACGCCAAGAGCCGCCGCGGCGTCGATCACGCGGTGCAGGTGGTTGACGGCGACCTCGGCCTCCGCCCTTTCGGCGGAGAGCGGATTGGGATAGTAGCCCAGCCCGGAGATCGAGACCTGGTGAATGGCCAGCAGGTCCTGGATCTTTTCGATCGCGTCCAGGGACAGATCGGTCACGTCGATGTGCGTGACCCCGGCGTACCTCCGCTCGGCCTTCCCCGGTGGCCAGCACAT
>JBAUOX010000704.1:0-2100 GCA_049579985.1 Isosphaeraceae bacterium
ATCCGAGGCGGCGGGCCCCAAGGGCCGATTCCTGCTTTGGGTCGATGCCGTGGGAGGTTATCTGGTCTGCCTGGATGAGCGGATCGTCCTTGGTCGAGCTGGACCGGACAGCCCAGCCGACGTCCCCCTCATGGGCGATCTCTCGCGCAATCACGCGTCCCTGGTTCGCAGCGGCGAGAGCTACATGCTCCAGGCCCACCATTCCTCGTTCGTCAACGGCAAACCCGTGGTCGACCAAGCCGTACTTCGCGACGGCGATGTGATTCGCCTGGGCTCGACCGTGGAGCTGGAATTCCGCCAGCCCAGCCCCGTCAGCGCGACCGCCCGGCTGATCATCGTCAGCCGCCACCGCCTTCACCTGGCCGTCGACGGTGTGCTTCTGATGGCCGAGACCTGCATCGTGGGCGGAACCGGCCAGGCGCACATCCCGGCCCCGGCGCTCAAGGACCCGGTCGTCCTCTACCGCCAGGGCAACGCTCTCTGGTGCCTGGCCCCCGGCAGCTTCGACGTGGACGGCCGGACCTGCGCGGCCCGTGCCCCCTTGACATTGCAGTCCAGCGTCCTGGGCGATGGTTTCTCCTTTAGCCTGGAACCTCTCGGTTCGCACCCTGTGTCATAGGTGATGAGTATCGGCCGGAGCAGGAAAGAAAACGACCGGGCGGCACCAAGAATCGCCACAGGACGACGAACTGACTTACGAAAACAAGCCGGAACCATCGACCCCGGGTTACGTGTTGATCGACAGCCGAACGATGCGGATAGCCCCGTGGATGTGGAGTTGCAGAAGTGATGAGCGCGACGGCCAAACCACTGCCTGGCGCGAACATGGACGAGACGGCCATTTACCAGGCAAATGACCTTTCGGGTTCCGGGCCCGATCAGCCCACGGGAAATTCCGACATGCCCAACTCCAACCCAGCTCCAACTCCCCAGGCACAAGGCCGCTACACCTTCAGCTCGGGAGCCCGGCCGCTCGACGGCTTCACGATCAAACGGGCCATCGGCCGGGGGGGCTTCGGCGAGGTCTACTACGCCACGTCCGACTCAGGCAAGGAAGTCGCCCTCAAGCTGATCCTCCGCAACCTCGATGTCGAGCGCCGCGGTGTCAGCCAGTGCATGAACCTCAAGTGCCCGAATCTCCTGGCCATCCATGACCTGAAGAGCAACGACGCCGGCGACAGCTTCGTCGTCATGGAATACGTTGCCGGCCCCAGTCTGGCCAGCGTCCTCAAACAGTATCCGGAGGGGCTGCCACTGACCGAGGTGCGACATTGGCTCAAGGGGCTCATCGAGGGAGTCGCCTATCTTCACGATCATGGCATCGTGCACCGCGACCTCAAGCCGGCCAACCTTTTCATGGAAGAGGGCATCGTCAAGATCGGCGACTATGGCCTGGCCAAGCTGATCACTCCCAGCCATGGCAGCGAGCACTCCGAGAGCATTGGCACCTGCCACTACATGGCGCCGGAGATCGGCTCGGGCAAATACCACAAGCCGATCGACATCTACGCCATCGGGGTGATCCTCTACGAGATGATCACCGGGCACGTGCCGTTCGATGGCGAGACCGTCAACGAGGTGTTGATGAAGCACCTTACGACCCGGCCCGACGTCTCGATGTTGCCCGAGCCGTACCGCACGATCGTGGCGCGGGCCCTGGCCAAAGACCCGAACCAGCGGCCCGCCCGGGTCTACGACCTGCTGCCGGCCGCGGACGCTCCCAGGACGCCCGAGGTCCGGATCATCGGCGAGGGCAGGCAGGGCTTGATCTCGGCCGGCAGCAACATCGCGCCTCGACCCGAGGCGGATGACATCTTGCGGATCGAGGCCGAAGAGCCGGTCTTCTACATCGGGCCGGACACCCGGCCTCCGCAGAGGCGGCAGACGGTCCAGGAGCGGATCCGAGCCAACTGGCAAGCCCTGCGGCAACCGGCCACGTACCGGCGGCCAGTTCCACGGCAGGGTCAAGGCCAATCACCGATCCAACCCCAGCCGGTTGCAGGCAATTGCGCCGCGGCCCCGGCAGCTCTCCGCCGGGTCTCGGCACCCGCACCGCCGCCGGCCCCGGAGGCTCCGGTCTTTCCCAGCGGCCGGGTGCGC
>JBAUOX010000705.1:0-3522 GCA_049579985.1 Isosphaeraceae bacterium
GGGGCTGGCGTAAGGGCTGCCCAGCGACACATCTGCGCTGGATGCCCCGCTTGACGAGCCGTTTCCCATCGCCATAGAGTTGATTGAGGATACAGCCTGCAAGCCGTGGGTCGAGTCCACGGCGCGAGGGTTTTGTGCAGGCCGCCAGGGCGAGACGACCGGCTGGCCTTCGCCTCGGGAAATCGAAGGAGCCCCCATGTCGCGCCGTGCGCTCGTGCAGATCGGGTTGGTGCTGGTCGGGGTGATCGGGATCGGGACCCAGAGGACCATGGTCCGGGCCGACGAAGATCCGCGGACGGCCTTGCGGTTCCTTCAAGAGCTGCGCGACCACGGTCTGCACGACCTGGCACTCGAGTTCATCGACGAGCTTCGCGTCGACCCGGGGCTGCCGGCCGATTTGAAAGTCGTTCTCGACTATCAGGAAGGGCGTACCGAGATCGATGAGGCGGCCAAGACGGGCGACCTGGTGCACCGTCGCGAGCTGCTCGAGCAAGCACGCACGAAGCTTGAGAGCTTCGTCAAGGCCCAGCCCAACCATCCCCTGGCGCGTGAAGCGATGGTGCAGGGCGCGCGGATGCTGGTCGAGCGTGGGCACCTGGCTCTGCTGCTTGCGGATGACTCCCAGGACCCGGCCCAAAAGACGCTCCGGCAAACCGAGGCCCGCGCCTCGTTTGCCCAGGCCCGCGCGGCGTTTGCCCGCGCAGTTGAGCAGCTCGAGCTGTCGCACAAGAGCTTCTCCGGCTTCATCGCCAAGGGCGATCCGCGTCTCGACGAACGCACCAAGGTTTACTCGTCCCTCCTGGAGGCCAGGCTCCAGCAGGCCGTGACCGATTATGAGCTTGCCCAGACGTATCCCGCGGGCTCCAGCGAGCGGGGCAATCACCTGGACGAGGCGCTCAAACAGTTTGGTGCCCTGTACAAGGATTATCGCACCCAGATGGCGGGTCTGACCGCCCAGATGTGGCAGGCCAAGTGCTACGAGGAGCAAGGCAAGATCGGCGAGGCCATTGGCATTTACAAGAGCCTCCTCGATCAGCCCGACCCAAGGCTGCGGCCGCTCCAGCGATTCGTCGGCTATTTCCACATCGTCGCTCTGGCAAAGCGGAAGGACTACGCCCTGGCGGCCGACGAGGCCGCCCGCTGGCTGGAGAAGTACTCCCGCCGCGAGGAACTCCGATCCCAGGAAGGCCTGGGCGTGCTGCTCGAGCTGGCGAGGAACATCGACGCCCAGATGGGCCAGGCCACCAGCAAGACAGAGCGCCAGCAGGCTTCCAAACGGATCGTCGACGCGGTCTCACAGGTCGTCCGCTACACCTCGCCCTACAAGAACGACGCCCTTGCCCTGCTCAAGAAATACAAGCCGGCCACGGCCGCCCGGGCCGAGGAACTTGCCCGGCTGAGCTACGACGATGCCATGGGCCAGGCCGACGAGTCCATCGCCTCGCGTGACTGGGAGCGCGCCATCGCCCTGTACAAGGCGGCCGAACGCAAGGCTGACCCTCGCCGCGAAATCGACAAGACCAACCGGGCACGCTATAACCTGTCATTTTGTTACTACATGAATAAGCAATTCTATGAAGCCAACGTCCTGGCCGAACACCTGGCCAGGCGCTATCCCCAGGGCGGGCTCTCGCCCAAGGCGGCCGAGGTCGGCATGCAGGCCCTGGCCGAGGCTTACAACACCTACACCGAGGTCGATCGCGCCGGCGACCTGGAGCGGCTGATCGACCTGGCAAAATACGCCGCCGCAACCTGGCCCGACCGCGAGCAGGGAGATGATGCCCACATCAACCTGGGTATGATCTACCAGGGCCGCGGCCAGTACGACCAGGCTATCGCCGAGTTCGCCGCCGTCCGCGACCGGTCCCCCAGTAAGATCGAAGCCCAGACCCGGCTGGGCGCGGCTCACTGGGCCAAGAGCCGGATGCTCGACCGCCGTGGCGACAAGGAAAAGGCGGCCGCCGAGTCCAAAGCGGCGATCGATCTGCTCGAGAAGAGCCTGGAGGCCCGCCGGGCCGCGGGTGCCGGAGCGACCGACGCGGGCCTGATCGGCAATGCCGCCGACCTCGCGGTCGCGCTGACGGAAACCGGCAAGCCGGCCGATGCCCTCAAGTTGCTGGACCCCATCAGCAAGGTCCAGACCACCAAGACCGGCGCCTCGTACGCGCGGCTCATGGAAGCGACCCTGCTCGCTCAGATCAACTCCGGACAGGTCGAGCCCGCCATCGTCTCGATGAAAGCGCTCGAGCAGTCGGGAGCGACGGCAAGCCGCGCCCAGCTCTACTTCAAGCTGGGCAAGCTGCTGGAACGAGAACTTGACCGCCTCCGTGACAAGAAAGATTCCACCGGACTGAAGAAGACGCAGCAAGCTTACCGTTCGTTTCTCACGGCACTGTCGGAGAGCCAGTCCGGACAGACTTACGAGTCGCTGCAATGGGCCGGTGAAAGCCTGCTCGCGCTCGACGCCGGCCCCGAGGCCGAGAAGGTCCTGCGGCGCCTGCTCAATGACGCGATCGGCAACCCGGCTTTTCTCAACCAGCCCGGCGGCCCGGAACGGATCCTCCGGACCAAATTGAAACTGGCGGACGCTCTGCGCATCCAGGGCACCTCTGACGGGAAGAAGCTGGACGAGGCGGCGTCGATGGTCGAGGATCTGCTGTCCCAGTACCCGCGCTACATCGAGCCGCTGATCGAAAAGGGAATGCTCCTGGAGTCTCAGGCCCAGGCCGGTCAAGGCGAGTGGTCGGCCGCCTTCGGACACTGGCAAGACCTGGCGCAGCGAATGTCGCGAGCGCGTCCCCGACCCCTGTCTTACTTCGATGCCTGGTACCACGCGGCCTATGTCCTTCATCACCAGAACGAAAATACCAAGGCTCGCCAGACCCTCAACGGCATCATGCGCCTGAATCCGGGCGTGGGCAGCCCGGAAATGAAGAGCAAGTACGAGCAATTGCTGAAAAGCATGAAATAGTGTCGAGTGGCGAGTTTGTATCACCGACTTGATCTGATGCAAAAGAGTAGTTTAGATCAGGAACTCATGACATGTCATCACGGTTGCCGGGTCAAAGCGATTTCAAACGATTGCAGAAGGCGATGCCGGCATTCTTGGCGCTGGCGCTGTCGGTGGGCTGGGCGCTGGCGGACGAGGTTGTCCTGGTCCCTGGTGCGTCGATCAAGCAGGCGATCGGCGGGCGTGTCCGTGGGCAGGTACAATCCGAGTCTCCCGTCGAGGTCGTAGTGAAGTTGGGCGCCAGCACCACGTCCGTGCCGACCGATCAGATCGCGTCGATACGATACGACGGCCAGCCGGCGACGCTTCAGCTCGCCGAGACCCGCGAATCGGCCGGCCAGCTCGCGGAGGCGGCCAAGCTCTTCAAGAAGGCCGCGGGTGAAGCGGCCGACAAGCCGTACGTGATGCAGATGGCCCTCTATCGCGAGGCTTCAGCGCTTGCCGGCCTGGCGCTCGTCGAGCCGGACCGGACCAAGGACGCGAAGGACCGGCTGCTCCGGTTCGTGCAGGCC
>JBAUOX010000706.1:0-1714 GCA_049579985.1 Isosphaeraceae bacterium
GGTCAGGCACCTTCGCCTGAGCTAGAAGTCGATCTTCGCCCTCAGACCAAATGGGCCGCGGCGAGGTCGGCTTCGTCCGCCACTCGCAGCCGTTTCTCCGGGACGCCCTGGAACGCTGCCTGGTCGATCCGCTCAACTGGCTCCTGCTGCCGCAGTGCCAATGGGATGGCGAGTTGTGCGACTACGCCCAGGTCATGCTCGCCGACCACCAGCGGGCGCACCCCGAGGCGACGGGGTGGCGGCTACTCGACCCGGCGCGGGATCATCCGGCAATTCTCGCCTGGCTCGAACAGCGGTTGCTCCGACTTTGGCAAGACAAGCGGGCCCGTCAGGCGGCGCGTATTCCCTCCGCCAAGAACCAGACTCCAGCGACCCGGGCGGAGGTGTGGTCCGGCGAGGATTGGGTGCCGGTGGGCGCAGCGGCGGTCCGGCCGCGGGCCGGATTTGTCGCGCGGGCCCCGGATTCCGCCCCGCTCGCCGAGATCCTCGCTCGGGTACTTCCACAGGCCGAGCGTTACCTGGTGAAGGTGACCTGGCACGGCTACGCACCGGGTACCTACACGGGACCGCTCGCATTGGACCTCCTGCTCGGCGCACTGCCCAGCCGGGCGGTCGTGCTGGAGGGACATACGAGCAGCCGGAATTTGGGCTGCGCGGACATCGACTGGGAAGCCGACGCCGCGCGGCACCGCACCTGGGTCCGGCATCAGGACGTCGAATTCCTGCGGCGGACCGGGTTGGCGGAGGTGATCGCCCGGCACGGTGCCCAGTATCTGAACGTGACCGAGGCGTGGTGGGACGGGGCCTGTGCGCCGGCCGAGGATGTCCGGGCCGCGCTCGGAGACGTCGCGCTCCGGAATCCGGAGCTGGCCGGTTTCGTGCCCTCAGCTTTGATGGAACTTCGCGGGATACCGTTGATCAGCTTCGCCCGCTTCAAGGGGCCGACACGACTCGGCATCTCGAACCTCTTTGGCTTGATCCCGCACCCGTTGCGAACCGAGTGGCACGGGCCGGACATCACGCACTTCGCGTCGGTCTGCTGCGACCTAGCCCGGCTCTACGGGGCCTTCTTTCCTCTGTTCGGTTTCGTGGAGGCCTTCGACTCGGCGGTGCGCTGGGATCGCAAGGGGCTGTACCGCAGCCGTTGGGGGAATTACGACCTCGTCCTCACCGACGGGCTCTTCACGCTGAGCGAAGGGCTGGTGGGGACCGACCTTTTGGCGAGCCGTTTGCAGGGCCAGGACGTACTGCGTAGCGGGTTCTATGACGTGGTCCGGGAGCAACTGGGCTGGTCACCGCCAGAAGCGGAAATGGCCCTCCCTAGCGATCTCCAAGCGAGTCTGGTCTGATGGCATCCGGCTGGGCACGAATCGACTCGTAGTCTACCGCTGGCTCGGGCGTGTAGGACGTCGCGCTCGAGGAATCCGGAGCGTTGCAGGCGCCTTACTCGAAGATCAACACATCACCCATACGGTGATGAAAGCGATCCCGCTCTATCAGCCCTCTTGGCTGCGCCTCCGAGGGTCGATTCACTCACCATCAGATGATCCGACGGCTAAGCGATCATGCCATCTAGCTCCGAAGAAACCGTGCCAGATAGCGGCCAACTTAACAGGCGGCCTCAGGGAAATGCAGGGTCGCCGTGACACCGATCGGGAAATCAGAGCCAGGTTCGATCGTCAGGCGAGCGCCACCAAACAGCGGCCCCTTCCTT
>JBAUOX010000707.1:0-37324 GCA_049579985.1 Isosphaeraceae bacterium
CCAGATCGAGCTTGCACACGAATTATTTCAACCAGTACTTGATAGTTTTGCCGCGACTGCAAAGGACCCGGCAGGCTTTGAGCTGCAGTACCTGAACCGGCTGATTGAACAGTCCGCGTGGTTGCTCAAGGGACATGGGGCGAAGGTGACCTGCCTGACGGTCTTGCGCCGGGAAGGGACGCTCGTCTCGGGAGATTCCTCCGGCCAGGTGATCCTTTGGGACCTTGACCGAAAGATTCCCCGGTACTGCCAGGGGAAGCACAACGCCCCGGTGTGCAAGGTCGCGATCGTCGCCGGCTCCGAGAATCACCGCGGGACTGTTGCCAGCTTGAGCGCGCCAAGGGGTAAGTCCGTGGAAGTCAAGCTGTGGGATACGGCTACAGGCGCGCTCATCACCACGCTTCATTCCGGGGCGATCCAAGACCCCGACATTCAGTTATCCCCCGATGGATCGTTTCTGACTCTCTGCGGGCTCTCGCCAGCCGGTCATGAGGGGCGGTCTTATATCTGGAAGCTCAACTCCGCCAGCCCGCCAGACGAGCCCTCCGCGAACATTCCGGGAACCGTCAAGCAGGCATTCTCACCGGACGGCAAGCTGCTGGCCGTCGGCGACGGCGACGGGACGGTTCGGCTCCACATCACGGCTGACCTTGGAACGGTCCATAAACCGCCTGCGCTCGAGCAACGGCCCGGAGGCCGGGTGAGTGCGCTGGCCTTCTCCCGCGACGGCAGTCGGCTGGCCGCCGGCCGCCAGGATCACGGTCTGACGGTCTGGGAGACGGCGACCGGGCGGATCCTCGCTCATTACACCGACCAGGACGGCCCGGTCGTGTTTGTCGATTTCTGCCTGGATGGCAAGGCCTTGGTCGGCTGCGAAGGCACGAGTGTACTCTGGACGCGTCCTCTCGATCAGCCCGGTCCAAGGCGATTGCTGCCGGGGGTGGAAAGCCAGATCAGCTCCGTCTGCCTCTCGTCGGACGGCCGGCTCCTGGCAGCCGCGGCGCGCAAACAACCCGTGATCATCTGGAATCTCTCCTCGGGAACCAAGGAACGATCTTACCTGGCCAATAACCGGTCAGTTGATCAGGTCGAGTTCACCCCCGACAACAATTCCTTGATGCTCGGTTGCGAGGATCCACAGATCCGTGTCTGGCGGTTTCTCGACACCCCGGACCTGCAGCGGCCGCTCGCCGGACATCAGAAAGAGGCGTGGGCGCTCGCCTTCTCCCCCGATGGAGCGCTTTTGGCCTCCGGTTCCGACGATCACACAATCAAGCTATGGGATGTCGATTCCGAGCGTGAATTGCTCACCCTGAGAGGTCATTCGCAGACCGTCACCGCGCTGGCATTCTTCCACGAGGGCGATCGGCTGGCCAGCGTGAGCCTGGACGGAAAGGTCATGCTCTGGGACCTGACTCGAACGGGTCCTGATCGGCTTCAAGTCGTGGCCAGCTCGAGCGTGCTGCACGCCTACGATGATCGCCTCCGCGCGGTGAGCGTCTCGTCGGATTGCCGGCATCTGGCCGTGGCAGGCTCGAAGGGATTGATCCATATCTGGAACGTCGCGGAGAGGGAAATCCAGTCCGATCTCGCGGGCCACACAGGTCCTGTTTATGCCCTGGCCTACTCGCCGAACCCCTGGGTCCTGGCATCGGCATCGGGTGATGGCACCGTGCGCCGGTGGGACCCGCACTCGGGCGCATTGAACGATACGAAGCCCTTCCCGGGAGACATGAAATCAGTAGCCTTCTCTGCCGATGGCCTGATGATGGCCGCTGGTGGAGATCCTCGAAATGTGACTCTCTGGTCGATGAATTCGTGGGAAGTCACAATGACGATGACCGGGCACCCGCTGACGGTCCGCTCAGTAGCCTTTTCGCCGGATTTCAAAACCATTGCCACGGCATGCGACGATGAGAAAGTCCGGCTCTGGGACACGGTCACCGGGCAGCAATTCTATGCCCTTCTGGGACATTCCGACCGGATCAATGCCGTTGCATTCTCGCCGGATGGCAAGACCCTCGCCTCGTGCGACCACACGGGCAAGATCCTTTTGTGGAAGACCAGGGACCCCGCACGCCCTGCTTCCGTTGTCGGTCGCTGAGAGACATCAAGCCCGAAACAGCCCCGATCATTCCCGCCGAAACGACGCACCTGAGCGGTTCCAGGCGACAGCCCTGAGGCATCCTCCAAGCTCGAGCTCGAGCGGGACGACGTGCCCTACCTCGATTGCAAGAGCAGGCCATCGAGAGGCCAGCCACGGGGGATATCAATCGATCCCGGGCGGCCTCGAATACTTGTCGCCGCAGCCGGTCAGGAGCCAGTGCGGATTCGTCCCGGTCAGCTCGATGAAGCGGAGGATCGAGGTTGCGGGGATCGTGCAGCCGTTCTCGTAGTTGAGCCAGGTCCGAAAAGGAACCTCGAGAGCTTCGGCAAGCAGCGGACCGCCATGTTCGCCATAAAGTTCCAGGCGGACTTCGCGAATTCTCCGCGCGAGGTTGTTCTTGATGCCTAGCCAATCGGAGTTTGGAATCGACCTGTCCATCGCGAATCCGGCTCGGTGATGAGGTTTGCGAGGGGGGAGTAAATCAGCCTCGGTGCGGACGAATCAACACCCATACCCATTATGTTGAGGAGGCCTTCGTCCGACTAGATGGAACATTCGTCGAAGCAGGAAAACGACAAATTCATCATCCACTACATGCATCATAACATGCAATTGAAGAGCGGGAATTCGATGACTTAATCACGAAGAACAATAATTAACCGAAGAAACATCCCCGTCAAATTGAGGTGAGCCGCCAATGATGCCCCGGCTGTGCACTTGCCGCGACAGAGCATCTTCCCGGGGCGGGCTTGTCTCCATCTGCAAGTTCAGTGTAACCAACAATCTAGTAAGGTTTTGCATCCGTGGGCCTAACATCCCGACCCAGAGGCCCTGGACCGACGACTTTCCCGATCGGCAGCCTCCTGACTCGGCTCGGGGGCGCCCGCTGACCTGGAGCTTGATTCCGTGGCCCAGCGCCCTGAGAGCCCACCATTCTCGGCCGCCATAAAGCATGGTTCTATTGTCGGTTCCGCAAAGGCAACCGGTCTGCGCGGAGGTTTCTGTGAAAAAGTGCAAGAAAAACTCAGAATCGTGACGCGAGGCGATCGGGATTTCGGTTCTTGAGGTCGAGGCCAGGACGGAAACACTCAAGAGTTTCTCGGAGGCCTCGCAGAACGTGGAACGAGAACCGGACGAAGTCGAGGTCATACAAAGTGTTGCCCACACAAGAAACCCTTGAACGCCTTGCAGATCGGATCGAAAGAGCCTTCACGTTGCGGTGCAGCAACTGGTATCGCGGTTGTTCCACTCCCCGGCTCTGGTCGGCGGCTGCGACAATTCTCTGGGAGGTTCAGGTTGAGGACCCCACGATTCCCCTCGATCCCGAGCTTTTCGTCGCATCACAGCCCCTGACTTCTTTGTTCGCTGACCCCTGGAGCAGTCTTGTTCAGCCCGAGGCAGGTCATCGGTACAGGCAGTGCGTCCGACGAATTATCCGTCGACTGCGTACCGAGTTGAAACGTGAAATCCGGCGAGCTGAGGACCTGCTCCGCCGGGGTCGGGCATTGAGCATGATCATCGCCTCACGAGACGCCCGTCTCTCGCCGCTGGGACTTTACATCGCGGCGCATCGAGCGGCCCGCCCGGACCTCGCCGGACGCGTCCGGCCCGGTGCCATCGAGCAACACAACTGTTGCCCTCTTTACCGCTCAGCCTGCATGGCATTCCTGCCTGCAAAACTCTACCCGATGGAAGCGTCGAACCGCAGCGTCGAAGCCAAGGGGAATTACAAGCTTCCGCGAGAAATCGGCTCCTGCAACTAGAGTCGCGCCACTGACCAAGCCGGGCTTGTGGTCGGCTGTTCGATTCAGGATTACTCTCCTGAGAACGACGAAAGATCCAGTTGGAATGAAGTGACCACGTGTCCTCGCCAAAAGAAGAATGCAGGAACCGTGAGCAGGCTATTCCATGGGGCCTTTGACCGTCTCGCATTCTTGTGAGCGGCTCAGATTAGTCAGCCCGGAACCAATCACATGGATGGGATGCGTTCACTGGGTCCCCGTTAAGCCCTCCTCCATTTAAGCACAACTCTGCCACTTTCAAGACAATAGCGATTTCTTTCCTCTCCTCTTTCGCGCCGAACAGGCGGGAGCTCATTCATGCGCGCGCGCCGACAATTTCAGCCGAGTCTTGATTCGCTGCCCATACGGCTTGCTCCCAGCAATGCGGGGGTGATGGTGAACCCGATGGACCCCCTGGCGGGTTCGAGTAGGTCACCCACGGCGATCGTCAACCCCATGGACCCACTTTCAGGACCCGATAGTGGCCCCTCGGTTTCCGATCCGACAATGGCCGGTCCAGGATCCTACACCCCGCCGGTCACCACGATAATGCCTTGTTAGGCGTGACCGTGGCTCGTTGCGGTCTTGGTGGCTCATTCATCGAGAATTCGCTCGCGGCAAGTCCAGGTGTGGACCTGTTCTGCCCGGCTCCCCCTGGATCGGTCTGATCTGCCAGGTCTCGGTCGGTATTGGCTGAATGCGCGCAGTGCGTTTCTTGCCATTATCTTCCCCGTATCTCAATTGTTCCCGCGAAACCCCCCTTTTCGAAAACACCGGTTTTTTTTGGAGCAAAAGGATTTTCAGGTTGTGAACCCGGCGTTAGAATCGGGGGGACGGTGGGAGCATCGGACAGTGGCATCCCCTCTGATTGTTTGCACGCTCTTCGCCCGGGCGTCGATCCTCCCATCGCATCAGGGGAGGAACTTCGTCATGACGATGCTGTCGGATCCGGCACTACCGGACGATCTCTCGCGGACGCTGCTGGATGCCCAGAAAGGGGATCAGTCGGCCTGGGAAGCCCTCTTTCGAGAGTGCTATCCGAAGGTGCGAAGGGTCGTTCGACGCAAACTCGATCGTTCGATGCGGTCGCTTTACGACTCGACCGATTTCGCCAGCGATGTGATGAAGAGCCTGGCGGCCAATTGGAATCAACTCACCTTCGCCTCGGTCGAATCGCTATTCAAATTTCTGGCCCAAGTCGCCGAGCAGAAGGTCATTGACGAGCATCGACGCCGGCACACGCTCAAGCGGGACGTCACGCGTGAACGACGGTTCTCGGCAGACGACAGTGAGGCCGGTCCGGCTCATCTTCCCTCGGGCGAGCCGACCGCCAGCCAGCAAGCGCAGGCCAACGAGATCCAGGAACGGCTTCTGGACCGGCAAGACGAGATTGAGCGGACCATCATTGATCTCAAGCACCAGGGATACTCCACGGCCGACATTGCCGATAAGACGGGCTGGAACATCCGCAAGGTTCAGCGGTTTCTCAAGGATCTTCACGATTCCCTCCACGACTCGGGAGGATGATCATGAAGTCCTTCCTCGCCTCGGCTCGTGCTGGTAACGGGCTGGACCGGGTGGACCGCGACGTGGACCTGCTCGAGGAGCAATGGCGGAGACACGGCGAGGTGTCCCTGGAGCGATTCTGGCAGAACTGCAAGGCCAAGGACACGGGAAGTCTGCTCGATCGCCTTGCGCACCTGGTGGCCCTGATCAAGTCCGATCTACGCTGCCGTTTCGAACGAGGCCAGACGGCGGAGGTTGCCCACTACCTCGACCGCTTTCCCGATCTTCGCCAGGCTCACAGCCGTGTCATCAGCCTGATCTACGAGGAGTTCTGCCTCCGCGAGGAAAAGGGTGAAGCGCCAGACGTCACGACATTCTGCGAGCGCTATCCGGCCTGGAAAGACTCGCTGCTCTCGCAACTGCAGTACCACCATCTCCTGAGCCAAGCGGCGGGGCTGTCGACTCCGAACGTGCGCTTTCCCGAAGCCGGCGGCCAGTTCGAGGAATTTGAGCTCGTCTCATTGATTGGCAAGGGAGGCTCGTCCCGGGTTTTTCTGGCCAGGGACCTCTCTCTGGGCGGCAAGCGCGTGGTGCTGAAGGTCTCGCTTGACCGGGGCCAGGAACCCAAGACCCAGGGGGCGCTCGATCACCCCCACATCGTTCCGGTCAATGCCGTGGCATTTCAGCCCGACCAGGGGCTGCGCGGGCTGTCGATGCCTTACCGCCCCGGGTTGCCGCTCGATGAGATCGTGAAGCGCGTACGGCCGGCCGAGCGGCCAAAGCTGGCCAGGATTCTTTGGGACGTGACGGTGGATGGCACCAGCGCCGTCGCACCAGCACACCCGCAGGAGAAGCACGCGTCGCTGCACCGCCGCGAACCCACGGGGGATCTGTGGAACGGGTTCCCGGTGGAAGGGACCTACGCCCAGGGCGCGGCCTGGATCGCCATGATCCTGGCCCGCGCGCTGCACTATGCCCATGGGATGCAGACCTTCCACCGGGACGTCAAGCCGGGGAATATCCTGCTCACACTCGATCACGGTCCGCAGTTGCTCGACTTCAACCTCGCGGAATCCCCGCACGCGGCCCACCAGGCCGAGTCGGCCATGCTGGGAGGAACCCTGCCGTACATGGCCCCGGAGCAGATCGAGGCCTTTCTCAATCCCGATCTTTGGGGCAAGGTCGGCGCGCGGGCCGACATCTATTCCCTTGGGCTGGTGCTGCGGGAGTTGTTGACCGGCCAGGCTCCGGATCTGCCGGACGAAAAAACTCCGCCAGCCCGAGCGATGAGCGATCTGCTGGACCGCCGAACGCGCCTGGTGACCGACGTCCGACAGTTCAATCCCCAGATCGCCCATGCGCTCCAGGCGATCGTCGATCGCTGCCTTTGCTTCGATCCCGACGATCGGTATCCCGATGCCCTGTCGCTCGTCGAAGATCTCGAGTGCTTCCTTACCCGCCAGCCACTGCGGCTGGCCGTCAATCCTTCCCGACGCGAACGAATCGGCAACTGGGTCACACGGAACCGAACCCGGATCGTGGGCCACACGGTCTATCTCGCACTGATCGGGATCCTCGGCTACCACTGGGTCGCTCCCATGCTGAAGCCCGATCCGGCAACGCTGCCCGTGATCCGGCAAGCCGTCAAGGACATCGATGACGGCCATGCCGGAAGGGCTATCGTACCACTTCGTGGCCTGGTTCTCGAGTATCCAGCCCATCCCCTGCCACTGACCCTGCTGGGAATCGCCCAAGGCGTCTCGCATAGTCTTGTGGAGGACGATGCCCAGGTCTCCATGAACACCGGTCTCAATCTTCCGAGCGCCGAATCGAAGCTTCTGGAATGGGCACGCGAGAACCCGTCTCTGGCCAGGCAGCTCCAAGACTTCGTCACCTCCCGGATCGATCTCCTCATACAATACAAGACCAATGCGGCCAGGCGAGACAGCACCGGTGTAAAGGCTGGACCGAGCACCGATGAGCAGGGGGTTGAACGCAAATACTATGAGACCATGCTCAAAGTGCTGGCTCTGGCTCTGAAGGTCGACCCCGAATCAAGTACGATTCGAACGCAGGTGGCGAGAGTCGAGGAGTACTTCGGCGATTACGACTCGGCCCATTTCCGTCTGACCGAGCTGATCGACGCAGCTCGGGCTCGGGGCGATCGCAAGGACCGCGACGAGCTGATCGACTGGATCACTCAGAGAAGCCGGGTGGCGATTCGATGGGCCGCCCAGCTTCGCCGCCGCGGCGATGCCGCCAGCTCCAAGCGAGCCCTGGCGCTGATCGTGCAGGCCGCCAAGGCCCTGGGCGACTGCGAGCGGGTTGTCGCGGATCTCGTGGTCCTACCCGACCGGCCTACTCCGGCGATCGAAAGGGTCTATGATTTCTACTGGATCTCGAGCGAGACCTGGCTGGCCATGGGTGAGATCGCCCGTGACCTGAGACAGCATGCGCAGGCGCGATCGGCCTTCCAGAGCGCCAAGAAGGCATTTGATTGCCTGACCGCGTTCAGCAGGGAGCACTCTCTGGTGCACGAGCGCCCCGCCGAGGTCGAAACCTTGTGGAATCGGGTGAGGGCTGGCCTGCTGACCCAATGGCCCGCCGCTGCCAGGTAAGAACTTGACGAACCAGGTCGACGCCACGCAGGCTGGCAAAACCATCTGCTCCATTTCATGCCATCGTCCCGACTCGGGGGGAAACTTGCGCCATTTTGGAGCCGGTGTCCTAGACTTGCAAAAGTGTTCAACCCGAACCCAAGAAGGGGTCAGCACCGATGGGACTGGAGTCCTCGCGATGACGGATCTGATTACTCAAGTCTGGAGCGCCCTCCGCGATGCGGGTCTGCCCGAGGTCATGCTCTACCTGCCCGATGGATCGGCCTGCCGCTGCCACTGGAACGACACGTCCCTGATCGGCTCGATCCGGGTGGCTCTTCTGGCAGATCAGGACCGGAAGATCGTTCGCATCATGCCCATCGAGGAGTGCAAGGGCATCGGAATCGCCAGTCCCAAGGGGACCGACCCGATGGGCTACCGCCCCTTGGTCCTGGAAAAGCTCAACGAGTGCTTCGGGGCCAAGGAAGTGTCTCTCTCGAGTTCTTGACGGCATTGCTTCCTCTAACCCCCGCTCTGGGGGTCGGACCTGGGATGAAATCGCGCATGAACTTCTCGGAGCCGGCTCAGCTCGACCCGGGTGTAGATCTGGGTCGTGGCGATTGACGCGTGGCCGAGCATCTCCTGGACGGCACGAAGATCCGCGCCGCCGGCCAGCAAGTGCGTGGCGAAGCTATGCCGCAAGGTGTGGGGACTGACATCACCCTTCAACCCGGCCGCTCGGGCATGCTGCTTGACGATTCTCCACAAGCCGATCCGGGAAAGCGGACGTCCCGATTTCGAGACCAGCAGCGTGGCCGTCTCGGGGTGGCGTGAAACAAGGAACGGTCGATCCGTCGTCATGAACGCCGAGACAGCCGCGACCGCTCGGGCTCCCAGCGGGACCCAGCGTTCCTTGTCGCCCTTGCCGACGCACCGCGCCAACCCCCCCCTCAGATCGAGATCCGACGGTCGCAGATTGACCACCTCCGAGGCCCGGCAGCCCGTTGCGTAGAGGGTCTCGAGTGCCGCTCGGTCACGCCGGCCCAGCCGTGTATCCCCCCTGGGAGCGCTCAGCAGACGGTCCACCGCGGCAGGCCCCAGGACAGTCGGCAAGCGGTCCCAAACCGCCGGGGCCACTAGCAGTTTGGCCACATTGTCCGAGAGCTTCCCCTCGAAAACGAGGAACCGGAAGAAGGTCGACAGGCTCGCCAGGTGCCGGCAAATACTACTGGGCGCAAGGCCGGCAGATGCAAGCTCGCTCACGTATCCGCTCAGGACGCCGATTTCCAACCGTCCAAGCGGCCCGGGTGCATGCGTTTTGCGCCAGCGGAGGAAGCGCATGAGATCGGACCGGTAGGCTGCCAGCGTGTGCGGGGACACGCCGCACTCCGCCATCAGGTAATGCAAGAATGGCCCGACCGGATCACGATCAGGGTCGGGCTTGTAGATCGTCTTCGCCATGGAACCCCGGCCAGCGTCCGACGCGTTGACAACGAGCACGGCAGGAGGAGAAGGCCGCCTGGAAGAATCATCGGACATCTTTCCGTGCCAGCTTGATCGCGATCGGTTTCGCCGGAAAACGTCAGGCTCGCCCTCGAGAGGCCGTCGTTCAAAGACTCGAGGCCAGCCGATTTGCCAGGTTTTCCTGCTCGGCCATGATGCGGAGCTTATCGAGGGCACGGTCCTGGATCTGCCGCACTCGCTCCTTGGACACACTGAGGACCTTGCCCACCTGGCTCAACGATAATCGCTCCCGTCCACCCAGGCCGAAGCGAAGCGAAAGAACCTGTTGCTCCCTGGGGCGAAGCGACCTGATCAGCTTCTGCACGGCCTCGTCCGAATCGACCTCGGCGGTGCGATCGCCGTCCGGATCACTCATCGTTTGCAGCAGGGTGAAGCTGGAATCCTGGTCGAAAGTCGCATCGAGCGCGATTGTGGGGCGAGTGGCCGCGTGGATCCGGTGGATCATCTCTCTCATCGTCGGGTCCCATGGCCGATTCCGTCCCGCGTCGTCGCGAACCCGCCCCTGGCGCTCCAGCTCTTCTTGATTCTGAGCCAACTGCCGCAGATGTCGCGGAGTCAGTCGCACGGGATAGGCTCCCGAGGCGACGGCCCGCTGCATCGACTGGCGAATCCACCAGGTGGCGTAGGTAGCCAGCTTCGTCTCGTGGTTCAAGTCGAACCGATCGATCGCTTCGAGCAAACCGCAGAAACCTTCCTGCAGCAGATCGCCATAGGGAATGCCCCGGTCACGGAATCGCTTGGCGACATGGGCAACGAGCCTCAAATTGGCCAGGGCTAGCTTGCCCCGCAACTCAGAGTACTTGCGGTAGATCGCGCCCAGACGTGCACCGGTCGGGCCATCATTGACATAGGCGGCGGCGATGTAATGAGCCAGCGTCTGGGGATCATCCGCGGCAGCGGGACTTTCCACGCCTTCGATGCTCGCCAGGGACTGAGCCAGCTTGGACTTGCAAGCTGCAAGCTCCCGGAGCAAGGAACGCTCGTCACGGGTGCTGAGGACCTCGATATCGGAGCTCTCCAGGCTGGCAAAACCATCTCTTTCGGGCAACTCTTGCCTGCTACGCATACCGTTTCCTTTCTCCGGGTCGTGCACCGTGGTGAAAGTGTCACTATCGCGCATTCTGAGAAGACCCCAGAATCGGACGGACGACCTTGCCGGAGGAGGCTGCTGCCTGCCCGGCCACACTCGTTGTTGAACCCAACTGACGCGCCAACTCAGCGAGATGGATCATCCGGTCCCCGAATGCCGTGTAACGCAGCCTGGACCGAAGCTCCGCGTCGAGCGCCTGCCCTCCCACGATCACCGCCGCATTGGTCTCTGCCGCAGTTTCGTGGAACGATAGATACTCGCCGATGAAATGATCCTCATCGCGCAGGAAGTTGATTGACAGAAACACCAGCTTGGGACGGTACTGAACAGTCGCATCGGCCAGAGACCGCAAAGGGAGATTCACGCCCAAGTTCCGCACGTCCCAGCCCATCTCCCGCAGTACCAGCTCGCCCAGCAGGCAGGAAAGGACGTAAGGATCCCCCTCGGTTGTCGCACCCAGAGCAAGGGGTCCTGTCGGCTTGCGTTCTCTGGACACCTGATCGATCAGCTCCAGAACGGTCGCAGCCACGATGTGCGTGGCCTGATGTTCCTGGTAAACGTCGAGCGCCCCGACCATCCAGCCGTGACCGATGCGGCCCATCACGGGTCGGATCAAATGATCGGCCAATGAAGCTGCGTTGCAGCCTGACAGGTAGATCGACTGGATGAGCGATTTCGCCTGCTGCACCTGCCCGTCCTTGAGCCTCTGACAGAGCTGATCACAAGTCTGATCATCGCAGGACGTCAGGTCGCCGGATGGAAAGCCGGCAATCTTGCGAATTTCCGTCCCGTCCAGTCCCAGCTCGCAGGCCATCCGGATGGCCTCAGTCCTGGGAATCAAGCGATGCCTCCCCGCGGTCCGAACGGCATGGATGGCTCCTGAATCGACCCATCGCTTGATCGTACTGACGCTCAAGCCAAGAGCCTTGGCGACCATCCGCGTTTTCAAGTGATCATCGGGGCGAGCCATGAACGTTTCCCGTTTGCTCGGACGCTTTGGACGAGTTTATTCTAACCAAACAGTTGCCAAATGGAAAGGTGGTGGTCCACTTTTTTTTGAAAAACTTGAGTCGATTCAGGTGCTACGGAGAAGCTTAAGTGTTCGGACAGGTATTGAAGACCGATTGGCCGAACGATTTGAACGTTTGTTATTGATCGATTGACCGATTTTGGCGGCATCGACGATCGGGATGAACCTCTAGGGAGTGCCCATGAGATCGCTTGGCGACGTAGGCGAGGTGTGGTAGCTTGTTGCTGCACTCGCCGGATTGCCGATTTTGGATTGCCGATTTTGGATTGCCCATTGGGGACCGGGGAATCCAAAATCCCCAATCCCCAATCCAAAATCCCCAATGTCAGGGAAGGATAAGTGGGGATGACGCGGGCTTGGGGAGAGGAACATCGGGCTCAACTGGTTGCTCTGCTGAAGCGCGACGCACTACGGCTGGGGACTTTTACCCTGGCCAGCGGGCGATCCTCGCATTATTACATTGACGGCCGCAGGGTCACGCTGCTGGCCGAGGGCTCCCAGTTGATTGCTGTGGGGATGCTCGACCTGTTAGCCGATTATCCCGAGGTCACGGCGGTAGGCGGGTTGACGCTGGGGGCCGATCCGATCGTCGGGGCAACTCTGGCCTTGGCGGCCACCCACGGACGCCCCCGGGCTGCGAGGTTTTCTGGTGCGCAAGCAGGCCAAGACCCACGGCACCCTTAACCTCGTCGAGGGTCCGCTCGAGCCAGGCTCGGTGGTGGCGATCGTCGATGATGTGGCCACGACAGGTGGATCGTCGGCCCAAGCCATTGAGGCTGTCGAGGCACTCGGTTGCAGGGTCGCGCTGGTGGTCGTTGTTCTCGACCGGCTCGAGGGGGCCGCACAGGCGTTCGAGTCGCGCGGGCTGGTTTTCCGTCCTCTCCTGACCATTCGCGATCTGGGTGTCGAACCTTTGAGGGGGTTGTTTGATTGCTGATTTTCGATTTTCGATTGCGGATTGGAATCCAAAATCGGCAATCCGCAATCCGCATTATCCGGACGGATCTCGGCCCCTGCCGGACGACACTGGGGGTGTCTCGTTTTTCAAGGATGATCCATAATGGAGACGAGCCTGCACCGCGCTCTGAAGGATCAGTACGGATCGGGGTCGGGTGGGCGTTCCGAGGTCACACTCAAGGGGTTCAGGATCGATGCCGTGGACGGCGCGGGGCTGCTCGTCGAGATCCAATCAGGCCCTCTGGGCCCGTTGCGAGCCAAGTTAGGGCGGCTGCTGCCCGAGCATCGAGTGCGGGTGGTCAAGCCCGTGGTGCTCGAGCGTCGGGTCGTGACGCGAGCGCGGACCGACGGTCCGAATCTGTCGGCCCGCCGCAGCCCGAAGCGTGGAGCGGTCGTGGACCTTTTCGAGGATCTGGTCGGGCTGGCCCGCATCTTGCCGGACCCAAATCTGGACATTGAGGTCCTACCTGTGTCGATCGACGAGATCCGAGTGTCGCGCCGCCAGCGGCCCGGTTACCGGATCGTCGATCGCCGCCTGGTCGAGATCCTGGGGAAACTCAGTATCGAACGTCCCGCCGATCTCTGGAAATTGCTACCGCAAAGCCATGACTGGGCCGAGCCATTCACCACGGCCGACATCGCCCGCCGGATCGATCGTCCGCTCTGGCTAGCCCAGCGCGTGGCGTATTGCCTTCGCCTCTCGGAAGCGGCCCGGGTCGTCGGCAAACGTGGGAATCATCGCCTATATATGAATCTGTCGGGGACAGTTCGGAAGACCGACAGACAGGCCATGCGGCTCTCATTGCCTTAGATTTCGACCACGCGTTTGCCGAAAGGGCTTGTCGCGACACCACTTCCGTTGCCCTGGCCATTGCTGCCGCCTCTGTGGCCACCATACAAGAGCATGAGGTTCAGCCGGGCGCGATCCCAGAGCCGGGACTCTTGCAAGTCGGCTTGTTCTCGAACGATGGCTCGCGCGGACCCTTCGGTTCGAGGAACCGGTGTGGGGTTCATGACTGTATTCTTCTCGAACGAGGTTCGGTTAAAAGGCACTCATGTTCAAGCGAGACGTGTCAGTAGTGTGCAAATCTCGGGCCGCTGCGCTGGTTTTCGTGGTGCGGCCAGTAGTCGGACAGGCGGCACTAGCCCTCGCCGGCCACGATCTGATAGGAGGGGTCGGCCGGATGAAGAAATGCCGTGGCCGCGCCGGCGGTGAGCACGGGATGCCCGTCCTCGTGACGCAGCTCCTCGCGGAAAATCGGGACGCTCAGCGGCGCCTCGAAGCCAATACGCACCTGGTTGCCCCGGATAGAAACGACGGTCATCCGGATGTTGTTGCCAATGACAATCTGCTCGTTGACTTTGCGGCTCAGGACCAACATGGCGAAACCTCCCTGTGTGCGAAAATCGCGGCGAATTTCATGTTCAATTCAAGGATCCTCGAAACCGGTCAGTGCCTGCAGTGATTGCCCACTCAGGGAACCACGAAGGTCAGACCCTATGCGATTGCCAATTCCGGCCCTCCGACGATCAGAACGCTGCGGACACAAAAAAACCCCGGTCAGGCGAATGTCACCCGAACAGGGCTATCTTAGCCGGCGTTCCCTGACCCGTCATGAGTCAGGTACTTCAAGCGCAGATCCTACACGGAGCCGTCGGTTCTGTCAACAAGGATTTTCGTATCGGCAAGGGTTTTTCATGATTTGCTTTCGAGACGGCCGAGCCAGCTCTTACGAATTCACCAATTTCCGGCCGGCAAGCCCCTGGCTTCAGCCATGGGGATGAACGGCCGCCCCGAGTGTTGAAAGAAATAAACGACTCTTGATAACCGGGGCCGTTCCCTGTACGATCAAGCCATCGGCTGTGGATTCTCCCTCGGGAGCCCCGGTTCTAAAGCAGCCGCCCACCCCTTCGGGGGCCCGACGCCGCGAGGCGCTCCGAAACACGCGCCAGGCCGCAAGGCTTGGCCAGCGCCGCAGTCAATCGGCGTATGGGATCGGAACAGCCATCGCTTGCTTCGGTGGCTTAGTACAGGTCCAAGCCCCTAGCTTGAGCTATGGGGTGGTTGACATGCCCCTGGCACGTCACCTCGGAAAGAAGTGCCGCGCTTATGGGCAACAATCGCCCATCCTGCTGGCGTTTCCAGTTCAAAGGAGATGATCGTGGGGTGGGCTCTTTTCTTTTCCCAGCCAGGTTACACCGGCGAGACCTCCGTCTATCCATGCTCTTGCGAGCAAGACCATGCGGCACAGTTCGCTCTTTGAGCGTTACCAGGAGCTGCAAGGGTATGTTGGCTGGACCGAGCTGGATGCGCGGTCGATCCAGTCGATCGCCGGGCGGCTCGAAGGGGCTTTTCACGCCATCGTCGTGGATTTCTACGAGGAAATTGATCGCCACCCTGAGGCCCGCAAGGTACTCTCGGGTGGAGCGGCCCAGGTCGAGCGGCTCAAGACGAGCTTGCTCGGCTGGTTGAGTGATCTGTTCTCCGGAGTCTATGACGCAGACTATGTCCAGCGGCGCTGGAGTGTTGGGCTTCGCCATGCGGAACTCGGCCTGGACCAAGTCTTCTGCAACATGGCGATGGCCCGGCTGCGCTCGGGTCTACTCGATGCATTGGCCCGGGCCTGGGATCGCGAGCCGGCGGAGCTCCGGTCGGCAGTTCTCGCCTTGAACAAGCTGCTTGACCTCGATCTGGCCATCATTGAAGACGCCTATCAAACCGAGCACCTTGCCCGCCAGCAGCAGATCGAGCGTCTGGCCGGTCTCGGGCAGATTGCCGCGGGCGTTGCCCATGAGCTGCGCAACCCCTTGAACGTGATCAAGACCTCGGTTTACTTTCTGCAGAGCGCGCGCGACCCCACGGCTGAGAAGAAGGCCGAGCACTTCAGCCGGATCGAACGGCATGTCGAACTGGCTGACGGCGTGATCTCGGCACTGTCGAACTTCGCCCGCATGTCGGCCCCGCAGCCGCGGCCGTTCTCGGTCGGGGCTTGCATTCGCGAGGTCCTGAATCAGACGGGATTGCGCGAGACCGTCGAGGTCGCTCTGCTGGGGCTCGATCCGCTTCCCGCGGTCGCCGCGGACGCCGGGCAGATCGAGATCGTGTTCAGCAATCTGTTCCGCAATGCGCGCGAGGCCATGTCCGGGAATGGACGCTTGACCATTACCGGCAGGACCGATGGACCGTTCGTCGAGATCGACGTGACCGACACGGGCCCGGGAATTCCGCCCGACCAGATCGCGCGGGTCATGGAACCGTTTTTCACGACCAAGGCCCGCGGCCTGGGCTTGGGACTGGCGATTTCCCGGTCCATCGCGGAGCGAAACCAGGGTGAGCTGCGCGTGCTCAGCGAACCCGGATCAGGGAGCACGTTTCTCGTTCGCCTGCCCGCCGCGTCGCCGCCTGCCCACCATGCCCGCCAACCCTTATAATGAATTCCCATCGAAGCGGTGAGAGGGACTTTGGCCCATGAGCCTTGCCGACAGCGCGATCGACCTGGAACACACGCTCCGCGACCGGTTCGGGCTGGAGCGGTTCCGCGCCGGACAGCGCGAGGTGATCGAACGGGTACTGGGCGGCCGCGACGTGCTCTGCGTGATGCCGACAGGGGGAGGCAAGAGCCTTTGCTACCAGTTGCCGGCCCTGCTTCTGCCGGGCGTCACGCTGGTGATCAGCCCCTTGATCGCCCTGATGAAAGACCAGGTCGATGCGCTCAACCAGCGCGGGCTGCGCGCGACCCTGATCAATAGCACTCTTGACCCAGCCGACCAGTGGGCGCGGATGCAAGAGATCGAGGCCGGCCGCTACCGTCTGGTGTACGTGGCGCCCGAGCGCTTCCGCAGCCCCCGCTTCCTCGCCGTCATGGCCCGAATCAAACCCAGCTTGCTCGCGGTGGACGAGGCCCACTGCATCAGCGAGTGGGGGCATGATTTCCGACCTGATTACGCCCGTCTTGGCCTGGCTCGCCGCCAGCTCGGCTCGCCGCCCTGCATCGCGCTTACGGCCACGGCTACCGATGCCGTCCGCCGCGACATCGCCGATCAGCTCTCGCTGAACGATCCCGATCTCTTCATCACCGGGTTCGACCGTCCCAACCTGCGGTATGCCGTGATCGCGGGCGGGCGCGACGAGGCCAAGATGCAGGAGCTGAGCCGGGCGCTCGATCAGAACCGCGGAGCGGCGATCGTCTACACCTCCAGCCGGGCGCGGTGCGAGACCGTCGCGGCTTTCCTGAGCGACGAGCTGCGGCGTGAGACCGTGGTCTATCATGCCGGTTTGACCCGCGAGCAGCGCACCGCCGCGCAGGATCGGTTCATGAGCGGCGAAGCCGAGATCGTGGTCGCGACCAATGCGTTCGGCATGGGAGTGGATAAGGCCGAGATTCGCTCGGTCATCCACTTCAACATGCCGGGCACGCTGGAGGCCTATTACCAGGAGGCCGGCCGGGCTGGCCGCGACGGTCTTCCCGCTCTTTGCCTACTGCTCTACTCGACTGCGGACCGCTTCCTGCAGGAGCTGTTCATCGAGAACGAGTACCCGTCGCGAGCAGCCATCTACCAGGTTTACGAGTTCCTAAGGCGCCTCGACGACGACCCGATTCAGATGACTCACGCCGAGATTCGCCAGGCGGCCAACCTTGACCTCAACGAGTCGGCGGTCGGCACGGTCCTCAAGATTCTCGACAAGTTCGGGGCGATCGAGAAGTTCCTGCCGCGGGAGAACATGGCGATCATCCGGTTCAACGGCGAGCCCGACGAGACGGGCGCGAGCCCCAGCCTGGTCGACCGGCTCAGCCCTCAGGCAAACGTGCAGAGGACCGTACTGGCCGGCCTGGAGGGCCTGGTCAGGGACCGCCTGGGCGAGCCGGTCTACTTCCGACCCGACGAGTTCGCCTCTGCCCTGGGACTGGACCGCCCTGCCCTGGTTCGCGCGCTCAAATCACTGACTGCGGAGCTGCCTATCGACTACGTTCCTCCATTTCGCGGCAATGCCATCCGCGTGATCGACCGCGCGCGCAAGCCGCACGACCTCAAGATCGACTTTGCCACCCTCGAGAAACGCAAGCAGAACGAGTACGCCAAGCTCGAGCGAATGGTCCAGTACTGCCGCGGCCGCCAGTGCCGGCGGTCGCACATCCTCAACTACTTCGGCGAGCAAGACGCCGAGTCGATCCACTGCGGGGGATGTGACAACTGCCTGCCGGCCCATGGATTCGCGCTGGCCGCCCCCTCGTCCATCCCGATCGACACCCCGGGCGGACGAGAGATCATCCTGAAGATCCTTTCCGGCGTCGCACGGGCCAAGGGGCGCTTCGGCAAGATCGTTGTCGCTCAGATGCTCACCGGGTCCGAATCCGAGCGGATGTCCAAATGGAAGCTCGACCAGTTGACGACCTTTGGAATTCTCCGCGACGGCGGATTCACAAGAAAAGAAGTCTCGGAGATCATCGACGCCCTGGCCAGGGCCGGGCTCGTGGAAACCCAGGAGGTCGAGCGCTTCAAGCCGGTGGTGACGCTCACCGACGCGGGCTGGCGCTGGCTGCGCAGCCAGGAACCGGCCGAGTTGATCCTTGAGCTTCCCGATGACCTGCTGCGCCGGCTCCGTCGCGGCGGCAACACGCGCCGCAACCGGGAAGACGCAGAGGCGCCATCGCCCCGGCTGCCGCGGTCCGGCGCCTCGGTAAGAGAAGTCATTGCTGACCCGGAGCAAGCCGCGGATGACGAGCTGACGGGCGATCCGCTGTGGGAGCGGCTCAAGGCGTTGCGGTCCGACCTGGCACGCGAGCTCCAGCAACCGCCCTACTGCATCTTCACTAATGAAACCCTCGAGGCCCTGGTAAGAGACCGGCCATCGACCCTGGCCGCCCTGGCCGGGATCAAGGGACTGGGACGGGCCCGGATCGAGCGCCACGGAGCGGCATTACTTCATGCAATCGCCGCGTTCCCTCATGCTGTTCCCACTTCGCCTCGCCGGCAGGGCGAGGCTGCCGCCGAGCTGAATGCCGTGGAAACTCGGCAAGAGCCTCGCAATCCCGTCCCGCCATCGACTCCCCGGACCGTGGTGATCCCTTCCTTCCCGCAGGCCGGCACCGACGCTGCATCGAAGTACGTGCCGACCGAGGAGTGGACCTCGCGCCTGATTGACCGCGGCTTCACCATCGCCGAAGCCGCCGCGATCCGAGGTCTCGATGCGCCGATGATCGTTCGCCATCTCACCTGGATGGTCCGCCACGGTCATCCTCTCGCCGTCGAGACCGTTCTTCCACCCGAGACGATCGCTGCCTGGGACGCCTGGCGGCTCGAAAACGGAGAGACCGCACCGCCAGAGCCTGCCAACGCCATCCATGTTTGGCCCCTCTTCCTTGCATGCCGGATCGGCCGGTCGTGAGGAATTGAGGAATCCGTCTCCACGGAGCAAGTTTCTATTGGACCTGTTTGTGTCTCAATATTCTGCTTGGCTTTGTCTTGTTGCTTTCAGGGAACTTCGCAGCGCGACCTCGCGATCGAGCTGCGCCCAGAGGAACTCGGGGAGCTAAAATGGGCAAGAGTCGAACTCAGCGGGCATCGGGAAGTGCTCCCGCAGACGGTGCAGCAGCGAGTAGCGCTCGGTGGCGAGGCGGGGCCGCCGAAGCGACGGGGGTGGTATGCGCCGAGCAGCGATTGTACAGTTTTTCGTGGAAACTACTGTTTTAGAAGCAGGTCACGAAATTCCGTGGCCCGCGCCCCGTCGTGACCGGGGACATGAGCGCACCGCTCCGAGAAGACGACCAGTACCACCTGTCACCCGGAATCCGTCACCGGCGCGCATCTTCGGTCGCGGTGAATCATCAGGATTTGATCGGACCGCCGACGGCTTGGCGCCCGAAGATCCCGTTTAGCTGAAGGGTGTGGCCGTTGCGTCCGTCGAGAAAGCCCTCCTCCAAGGCGATTAACCGGAAGCCCGCGTTCCTGAGTACCTCGATCGATTCGCACAGAAGGGGATTCCCCTGGTACAGCTCCACCAGCGAAAGCTCCATCTCGATCGCATGAACCTGGGACAAGGTTTCCGCGGCGCCGTCGAGGACATTCAACTCATAACCCTGCACGTCCAGCTTAAGCCAGACCACGTCGTCAATACTCAAGATCTCACGGTGCAGCGCGTCGAGCGTCCCCACGCGGACCATCTGCCTGCCGACGATGACCGCTTCGGGGTCGGCGGTGACATGCCGTTCCAGCATCGCCAGCAGGGAACTGCTCAACGAATTCCCCGCGACTTGCATCTCGACCGTCGCCTCGGCCGCGCCGAGCGCGAGATTCAGGCAACGCCAGTGCGGATCGCCGCCCGCCTGCCGTTCGAGCTCCGCGAACTCTTCGGGGAGGGGCTCGAACGAGACGATGCGGCCCCGGTAGCCGTCCTCCCGGACCTGCCGCGCGTATTGTCCGATGTTCGCCCCGACGTCGAGCAGCGTGGTGATGCCGAGTTCCTCGAGCCAGCGCAAGCGGCGCGCGGAGTACGAACGAGGGTCCGTCGACGAACCACGAGGCGGGTATCGGATATCCATCATTGTTCTCCAGGGGGAAGAACGGGGCGGCCGTAGCGCAGCAAGACATCCCCGAGCGACCCGACGCGGCAATGCTGGAGGGCGAACTTGCGGACGTGCTCGGACGTCAGCCCGGCGCCGTCGAAGACGGTCGGGGCGGTCCTCCCCCCGAAGGCGAGAGGGCAGATCGTCAGATAGATCTCGTCGATCAGGTCGGCCTGGAGCATCGAGAAATTGAGCCTACCGCCCCCCTCCAACAGGAGGTGGCGGACCCCGAGCGCCCAGAGGCGTTCGACCACTTCCCGGAGGTCGACACGCCCGCTCTTATCGGAGGCGACCGTCTCGACCCGGGCGAAGCGACTGACGGCCGCGCGGCGCTCGGGAGGCACTCGGCCCGTCGTGAACACGATCTTTTCCGTCTCGGGTTCGCGGAAGAAGCGCATCCCGCCGGGGTGCTCCGGGAGGTGGGAGCTGGCGACGATGTTCCAGGGGTGTGGCGCGTTCTTCGAGAGGATCCGGCGCCGGCGGACGTCGGGGTTCCGGATGAGCAGGGGCGGGTCGTCGGCCCGCAAGGTCCCGCCCCCGATCAGCACGGCGTCGGCCGAGGCGCGGAGGTCGTCCATCTGCGCGAGATCCTCCGGACCCCCGAAGGTGGACAGGCCCCCGTCGACGGTCGAGATCTTGCCGTCGAGCGAAGCGGCCATGTTCATCGTCACACGGGGCCGCGCCCGCGGCGGGACTTCGACCGCCTCGCTCATCCCTGGACTCCATCCAGCTCGCGGATCGCCACCGCGGCCGACGCGTGGATGTCGAAGCTGTGAATCGATTCCATGCTGCTCGACGAGACCTCGACGCGGCAATCGGGGTGCTCGGCCCGCAGGACACGGTGGCAAGCGAGGACCAGCTCCCGCACGACGTCCTCAATGAATTGCGGCTGCTCGTGTGCCAGATACACCAGCTTCAGCTCGTGCTCTCTCGGAAGCGTGTTCTGGGTCCGGAAGACCACCTTGTCGAACTCTTTGAGCAGCCTTGCGAGCGGAAACGTCCCCGCATGGTTCGACACACTTACATAAGAACGGCAGCGCTGGGAGTGGGTAACCGCGGGGTACCGGTCCGCGTCGGCGGTCGCATCCCCCGGCCGCCGAGCGTGCTGGAGCATCTTCTGGACGCACGGGCAGGCCGTCAAATGGTCGAAGGAAAGGCCCGAGGTCAGTTGACTCGACCCCCGGCCCAGCCGGGCCGTCGCCGAGAGCCCGATCTCCTCCAGGGACAACTTCTCCTTGCCCGCGTGACGCCCGGCGACGGACTCCCAGTAGGAGAGCCAGCCGTCCACCCGGACCTCAGACGGCCCATCGTACTGGCAATGATTGACTGCCTCGGCGAGCTGCCGGGTGTACTCGTCGAGGTCGCGGCAAGTCCTGATGACGGATTCTGCGATCACATGATTAAGTCGCGACATGTGAATGCCGCGTTTGTCATGCGGGACGTGGGTGCTCACCGAGAGCCGGCAGTTGACGACGGTGGTCGCGCCGGAATGGAATGGGTCTTCCACCCGGACGGGGATGCGTTCCCGAACCAGGCCCGCCGCGTTCAGCCGGAGCGGCCAGTGCGGCTTCTTCTCCGGGACGTCGTCGCCCGCGCGGTCCATGGACCCGACTACCTCGTCGGGCGATGCCTGAAACAGGTCTTCGAACCGCGGGCCGGAGCGGTTGTAGATCGGTTGGGGCATAGCTTTACTCTCCTCGTTAGACTCCCGGGGGGCGAGAGCATCGCCGGGGTTTGAGTCGAATCATCGAGCTCACTGAGCATACGAGCCCCGGCCGTGGGGTGCGGGATGGATCCGGAATAAGCCGTGGGGTCGCTCAGGGCGGACATTCGCCTGGTTGGGTCGATACCGCCGATTGAGCAAGGATTACGAGGGGACGGAGGGGTCGAGCGAATCCTGGATCTACATCGCGATGGCTCATTTGATGCTCCGACGTCTTGATCCAGCGTAAATTTGCCTTTTCGTACGCCCTTTCAGACACAGGGACGATCGAGCGCAACGATTTGCCAGGGGGTGCGCCAATGGATTCTGGTAGGTGTGGCGTCGTCGTGCCATAGCCCTTCCCCCTCTCCCCGCAAGGGCGAGGGCGAGGGGTTGGTGTCTCGGCCAGCGGACCGCCAGAATCCGTGGGCGCACACTTTGCCAGGAATCTCGTTGGAAAAGAATTGTATATTGCTCGCCACTATGATGCAATGGCCACGATTTCGATGTCAACCTTTCGGGGCTGTCCCGCAGCCGATAATCGCTCTCGTTGATGCGTAACATCAGCGCGCACTCATGTTACGGTGTTCACGATGCGAACTCGGAGGGCGCGTCGCCCGCCCGCCGCGTGCTTTCCCGCCAACTCGCCCAGACCTACCTGCCACTCAGGATCATCAGCCGTGCTCGAACAAACCGCCCCCGCCGTCGATTCCCGTCCCACGTCACCGGACAGGCAGAGTCCGGTCGTGCCCCGGGTCTATCGTTACTATGATCTGATCATGGCGGCCTTTGTGACTGTCTTGATCTGCAGCGAATTCTTCGCGGCGTCGAAGGTTGCGAAACTCGGTCCGTTCGTGTTCGGCGCCGGGGTCGTGTTCTTCCCGCTCAGCTACATCTTCGGCGACATCCTAACCGAAGTTTACGGCTACGCCCGATCTCGCAAAGTGATCTGGACCGGGTTCGCGGCGCTGGGGTTCGCGACGCTGATGTGCTGGATCGTTGTCCGCCTGCCGCCCGACTCGCGCTGGGCGCATCAGCAAGCCCTGGAGACGATCCTCGGCAACACGTGGCGGATCGTGCTGGCGTCGATGACGGCCTACTTCGCGGGCGAGTGGAGCAACTCAGTAACGCTGGCCAAGATGAAGATCTGGACCGGGGGCCGCTACCTCTGGACCCGGACGATCGGCTCGACGATCATAGGTGAAGCGGTGGACTCGCTGATCTTCTATCCGCTGGCCTTCCTCTTCGTCTGGCCGGTGGAGCTTGTGGTGCGGGTCATGATCGCCAACTATCTTATCAAGGTTGCAACCGAAGTCGTCTTCACGCCGGTCACCTACCGGGTGGTCAGCCTCCTGAAGCGGGCCGAGGGAGAGGATTATTACGACATCGGCACCAACTTCACACCGCTCCCGAGCTTGTAGCGGGCGCGTAGGACCATAACAAATACAGGCCGCCCGAGCTGTCCAGTATTTGGGGTCCACTTCATCCGGCCAGAACCAGCGGCTTTTCCCCTCGAGATTTGCTAGAATGATCGGAGAATCGGGGCACGGATGCGAGAGCCCCGAACCGACCCTCTCCCGTGGTGCTCGACCCGATGGAAAACGCTTGGATCGCTGGCCGCGTCCTGGTGATCGAGGATGATTCCGACACCCGGGCGAACCTGCGCGATATCCTGGAGATGGATCACCACGCGGTCGAGACGGCCGGCTCGATGGGCGAGGCCCTGACACTCTCCTCGCTCGCCGAGATCGAGGTCATCGTCCTGGACCGGCGGTTGCCCGACGGCAATTCCCTCGATTTCCTGCCGAGCTTGCGCGAGCGAGCACCCGACTCGGCCGTGATGATCGTCACGGCCCACTCTGATCTCGAGGGAGCCATCGAAGCCCTCCGCCAGGGCGCCGTCGATTACATCCTCAAGCCAATCAACCCGGACACCCTCCGGATCCGGACGGAACGGCTGATCGAGCGGCGGCGGCTGGCACTGGCCAGGGCTCGGAGCGATTCGATCTTCCGCAACCTGGTCGAGGCCGCCGAGTGCATGATCGTCATGCTCCGCCCGCGGGACCAGGCGATCCTCTACTTCAGCCCGTTTGCCGAACAGCTCACCGGCTACAAGGCCAGCGAGGTCCAGGGAAAAAGTTTCCTGGAACTGCTCGTTCCCGAGGCGGATCGGCCCCGGCTCGTTGCCAGTCAGCGCGCGGCACTGGATGGCTCTCCCCAGCGCGGGATCGAGAGCCAGATCCGTTGCCGCGACGGCAGGCTGAGGGTCATGCTCCGCAATGTCCGCTGTCTGCCGGACTACGACGGCTCCCCGGCCCTTCTGATTGTGGACCACGACATCACCGAGCGGAAGGCGGCGCAGGAGCGCGCCCTCAACGCGGAGCGCATGGCCGCAATCGGCCAGATGTGCGCGGGGCTTGCTCACGAGAGCCGCAACGCCTTGCAGCGCAGCCAGGCCTGCCTCGAGATGCTCGCGCTCAAGTTGGTTGACCGGCCGGACACGCTCAAGCTGATCGGCCGGGTTCAGCAGGCACAGGACGACCTGCACCGGCTCTACGAGGACGTGCGCGAGTACGCAGCCCCGATCAAGCTCGTGCTCCGGGATTGCGATCTGGCACAGATCTGGCGACGGGCGTGGTTGCATCTCGAGCCGCTTCGCGAAGGCAGGCAGGCCACACTTCACGAGCCGCACTGCGGCTTGAGCCTGACCTGCCAGGCCGACCCGTTCCGGCTGGAGCAGGTGTTCCGCAACATCCTCGACAACGCGCTCTCGTCGCGTGACGACGGCGTCGACATCGCGATCACGGGCTCTGCCGCCAGGCTCGACGGCCGCGCGGCGATCTGCCTCGCCATCCGGGACAACGGGCCCGGCCTGACCCCAGAGCAGCACGACAAGATCTTCGAATCGTTCTATACTACGAAGACCCGCGGGACAGGCTTGGGTATGGCCATCGTCAAGCGAATCATCGAGGCCCACGGCGGCCGCGTCGGGGTCGGCGAGACCGGGGCACGTGGAGCCGAGATCATCTTGACCTTGCCCAGGCAACAAGGACGCTAGCTCATGAACCGTCACCTCCGGATCGCCGTGGCCGACGATGAGCTCGACATGCGGGACTATCTGCAGGCGATCCTGCCCTGCTTCGGGCATCTCGTGGTGGCCGTCGCAAGCACAGGTCGAGAGCTGGTCGAGAAGTGCCGCCAAGAGCGTCCCGACCTCGTCATCACCGACATCAAGATGCCCGACATGGACGGCATCGACGCCGCCGGCCGGATCTGCAAGGACTTCCCGGTCCCGGTGATCCTGGTGTCGGCCTATCACGATCACGACCTGGTCGAGCGCGCCGGGGAAGACCACGTCCTGGCGTTCCTGGTCAAGCCGATCAAGCAGGCCGACCTGGAGCCGGCCATCGCCATCGCGACCCGGCGGTTCGAGCAGTTCCAGACTCTTCGTCAGGAGGCAGCCGACCTGCGCCAGGCCCTTGAGAATCGAAAGCTCATCGAGAGGGCCAAGGGACTGCTCATGAAGCACGCGGGCCTGGACGAGAACGAAGCCTTTCGCCGCTTGCAAAGGCTTGCCAGCGAGCGCAACTGCAAGCTGGTCGAGGTGGCGGCCATGATCCTGACCGCCGAGGAAGCCTATCAGCCGGTCGAGCGCGCCAGGGACAAGGACCGCCCCGGCCCACGGCGCCCGACCGGCTGAGACGGCCCGCCTGCCCTCAGCCCTGCGACGTCGACTCAGCGGCGGGGAGAGGCCCGCATGAAGGCGGCTGCGGCATGGCTTCCCTGGCTGCCGCGGAAGCTACGTGACCTGGGACCCGGCGGCCTCGCCTCCGCTCGTGACGATACCCGGACCTGACAGCGAGAACGCCGCCACCATCTCCCCGCGAGCTGACGCAGCCGGTAGGCGGCCGCCGCGACGACAATCAGTCCGGTGGGCATCCCCAGGTCTGCCTCGGTCATTCGTTCCCTCTCTCGCTCGCCGGAACGATCCGCCGGTCCCCGGCCGGCTTCCGCCTCATTGCGGGCCAGCAAGTCCGGCTCTGCCAGATCGCCGCCGGCAGTCGCTCCTTCCTCGCCGGTATTCAGCCCAAACCAGCGGCCGAGCCGACTGGCCAGCTCCGTGATCCGATCGGCCTTGGTCAGGGCCAGAGCATCTGCGCTCGAAGAGCTGGCGAGCATGACCCCGGGGCTTGCGGATGACGAGGTTGCCGCCTCGGCCAGCTCCTCCGCCGTCGCCGACGAATTCCCCACAACCGCACCTTGATCGACTTGCTTCGGCGCACGATCGTCGAGCGAGCCGGGCGACCTGTAGATGATGCCGGGAAGAAGACCCGAGAAACTACTGGCCAGGGCGGTCGAGCCTCCGGCAACCACCGGTCCCACAACCGCGACTGGTTCGTTCTGCAAGGCCGGCGTTCCTAGTAATCCCGTGCTCACCGTAACCACCAGGCTCGCCGGAATCACCGAGACGCCTGTTGCTGCAACGGCTTCCCCGCTGCCCACCGGTGCGGCGACGGGGACGGTATTCGATCCGGACTGGGGCGAGGAGGGCGAAAAGACCAGCCCGAGGTCCGCCGGCAACACCGTGGTCGCGCCCGAGGGAGAGCCGCTGGTCAAGCTCGAAGAGATGGGATTGACCAGCCTCAAATTGAGGGCGGCACCCTGGCCCACGCCATTGTCCACGATCGACTCATGGTCGATCCCGGCCGACTTGAATGTCCATTGACCCACGGCCGGCTGCGCCCCCACTGTACGAAAGCTCACAAGATAGACGCCCGCCTCGAGAGACATCTCGTACGTGTTAGACGGCCCAGTGCTCTCCTTATCGATGACGGCCACCCCATCATCCGGGCCGGCTCGCAATATCGCCACCGATCCCTGGGTGAAGGTCGTTTCGAGCGTGTAGAAGCCCGTAACGGGCACGACCACGCGGCTGACGAACTCTTGCCCAGGCGGGATCGTGGCGAGCTGCGAGACCTGAGCCTGCGGGGAAGGCCAGAGGACACCGAGATTGCCGGCAACCGCCTGCGAGGTTTGGGGCTCCACGGTGAAGCTCGCGAGAACTCCTGGAATATGACCTGGGGAAACCGGAGCCCGGCCGTTCAAATCCACCAGGCCGCCGGAAGGCGGAACGACAACCGTGTACTGCCCCTGCGGCAGCGGCTGGTCGAAGACGAAGCTCACCTGGCACTGGCTCCCGTCGTAGCTGCTCAGAGTCATTGGCCAGGCCTTACCGTGCGCGTCGTAGACGATAACCGGCGAGTTCGACCTCAGGCTGTTGGGGTCGATCGCGCCGGAGAAGGTCAGGGTCAGCCCGGTCGGCGTGGAGTTGAGGGTATCGGCCCGTTGCAGCGAAAAGCCGGTAACCTGGGTGAGACTGTCGGCCGGGTCGGCAACGACCTGGAGGTCATAAGCGCCGCCGGCTTGTGCCTGCCCAGCCGAGCCGATCGTGCCGGTCACGGGATCGTAGCCAGGAGGCGGCCCCCCCAGGTTCCCCGCGCCCGACACTCCAATGTAGTAAACACCGGGATTCAAGCCGGTGAAAAAGTAGGGATCGTCCGGAGAGCTGGACAACCCCGTGCCGCTATCGCGCGTGGCCAGGACATTCCCCTGCTGGTCGAAGAGGGTCAGAGCACCGAGTAAACTGCTACCGACCCGCTGAGCGTCCAGTTCCACGCCCAGGCGCCAGAAGTGGCCCGGGCCAAGTGTGATCTTGTATAATGCGACACTGCCCTGTCCCCCTGAAAGATCGAGCGATCCAGGCATGGTCTCGATCTTCGATCCGATCGTTCCCAGGTCGAAAGCGTCGTTGAACGTCACGCCTGTTGGAACAGTTGGTACAACTGCTGGAGCGACTGTGAAATCGGTAATGGTCTGATCGCTGGTCCATTCCCAGGCTCCATTGCCCGTACAAGAAGGACACCAGGGCGTGGCTGGCGTGGCTCCTGAGAGGATATAAGACCAGGGCATTCCTCCAGCAAGGACGATGCTGTAGCTGCCCGCTGGAAGCGTCTGATTCAGGAGAAAGGTAGCAGTAACCTGTGTTCCGGATACGATCAGGGTCGGCGCTGGGAGTGTGTCGACAAAGAGCTGCGTAGTTGTCCCGTCGTTACTTATCCGGTCTAGCTGAATATCAGGGTCTCCCATCCATTGAGATGGAGAACCTAGAGAACCTACTTGAGCACTCTGGCTAGATGAGTCACACTCAATGGTTACGACCAGAGAAGTTGGCGACGGGCTGAGCGGATCGCCACCGACCGGTACGGCCTCGATGGGCAACACCGAGAGCAAATGGCGGGACTCCAGCCACTCGAGGCTGAAGCGGCAGACGGCCATCATTCGTCGTCGTTGAAGAGCGCGATTCATGGAAGCACCACACAACGTGTTTGAGAGCGGTCGTGAAGATCCTGATCCCCGCGAAAGGAGGGTGGACCTTGCTCCCAGGAACACAAGGGCCGCCTCGTTCGTGAGGCGTTACCGATTCAATTACCGTGCAGGGAACCGTTCGAGGCGTTTCACCCTGTGGACGCCAGCAGGCCAGCCTGGTCATTCCAATTTACGATCACATAGTCCACAACCTGAAGTGTTGATAGCGTTGAGCCCGAATCGAGCGTACTTGGGTTCTGCGATCCCGTTGCCGTCGGACTGACCCCGCCGCCAATCAACTGAGTCTGAGCGATGTTCGTGCCGTCAACCAAGGCGGCCAATCCGTCAGTCGCCGAGGACTGGTCAACGGAAGTCTGAACCGAAAGCTGGACCGGGTTTAGGGGCACCTCGATGACGCCAGACCCAATGTTCGGCAGGTTCCCGGGCAGCATGTTGCCCCAGGCCGTCACGTTGCCGATCTGGAGGAGCCCGACCTCCGCTTCTTGACTCCCTCCACCCTGATTGGGCTGCTGCGGCACGACCGTGTTGGGAGGAGCAATCGGAGGCTGATACACGGAGCCGAAATTGAGCTCGAGTCCAAAACCGCCGGTTGCCGAGCCAGCGGCGTTTCCATTGGCGCGGACCAGGTAAATCTGGCCGGCTTGCACGCCCAGGATGGAGACGGAAACTGTCGCCCCAAGGCTGGTCGAGCTCGCCGAGCCAAGAAGTTGAAGGCCGGTCGTGTAGACGGATACCTGGGGACTTAAAGAGCTCAGGTTGCTCGATTGCACGGTGGCGACGAGCGTTCCGCTGTTGGAAGAGGGTACCGTGACGTAGAACCACTCCGACTGGCTGCCATTGGTCATATCGAGGCTGGGTATCGCGACCTGTCCGTTGCTGGAGATGTAGGAGTTGAGGTTTACCGATTTCATGAACGTGCCGTTGCTCTGGCCGTTGCTGTTGAACTTGTCGTACTGGGCCGCTCCCCAGACCGACTGGATTCCGGCGATGTCATCGCTGGTCAGCGACTGCTTCGTGCCGTTGTAGTAGGCGTACATACAGGCCGTTGTGATCTGAGATTCACCCAGTCCCAGGGCGTGGCCGAACTCATGGATCGCCACGGTCTCGAGATCGTAGGCCGAGTTGATGTTCCAGGTTGCGACCGGGTTCGAGTTCAGGAAGATGTCGCCCGCCTCGGTTCCGCCGTTGAACGGCGGTGGCAGAAAGGTCTCACCCAGGGCACCCGTGCCCAGGTTGACGGCGCCAATCCGGATGTCGCCGAACCGCGGGTCATCTTGCTGGTCACCATTGCACGCTTCCGGACTGCCGTTGTCGGAAACCAGTGCGAGATTGATGTTGGCGACGGCCTCCCATACGCTCGCGGCCTTCTCGATTGCCGCCTCCCAGGTCGCCGTCGCAAACTTGGCGTTCATGGTCTGAAAGAGGGCGCTGGGAGTGCCGCCGACGGATGTCCCGTCGGGCATGAAACTGTAGGTGATGCGGCTGCCGAAGGCCCACGTGCCGCCGTAGGCGCTGTAGAGCAGGAGGCGATCCTCCAGACTCTCCAGCAGAGGGCGAGCCGGCCGCTTTTGCGACGGTTTGGACGATGGCAAAAATGACTTGCGCAGGCATGCGAACATTTGGAAACTCCGTGCTTCTCTTCGATGAGCTCGGGCGCACGTGATTCGACGCGGACTTGAGACGGCAAGACAGGAAGCGGGAGACGGCTCGCGGACCCACATAAGACACAGGCCTTCGAGTCCCACCGGCCTCTAAGAGAACCCTAGGTCCCTTTCACCGCCGTCGGCGACGTGATGACAAGCGGAAACACGGAAAGATCAGGTCCGCCGCCGGAATCCTCGTGCGACAATTTCGGAAAAGCACACAGGCTCCTTGGCACCGCTGCTTGCAAGCCTTATACTGAATTGAGAGGTAGGTGCGAGTGTCCCACTGGTTCCGTCACCGTCCGACGGTCCATCGGGGGATACAAGACCAATGGAAGCCCACCCTCATCCGCAACGGGATAGCCCCCCCACCGCAAACCCCGAGCCCGACTCGAAATCGGACCCCGAGCAGGGACCCCCACTGCCTGAGAAGCCTCAACCTCGATACTCGATCGCCGCGGTATCCAAGCTGACGGGAATCAGTTGCCACACCTTGCGGGTCTGGGAACGCCGCTACGGATTCCCCGTTCCTGAGCGATCTGCTTCCGGTCACCGTCGTTACGACCGGATGCAGGTGCAGTTGCTTTGCCGCCTGTCCGACCTGAATCGCTCGAGCCGGCAGCCGATCGGCGAGCTGATCTCGCGCCTCAGTGCCGGGATTCTCGAACCGGGAGAACACGCTCTACCATCGAACGGTGCCGTCGATGAGGCGGTTCGTGCCAAGCTTGTGTGCCTGCTGATCGCCGGGCAGAGCGAGGAAGCGGAACGCGAGTATGCCGGTTTTGCCAGCCGGTTTGACCCGCTCGGCCTCGTGAATCAGGTCATTCATCCTGCCCTGATCGAAGCCGGCGAAGGATGGTTTCGCAAGAGCTATTCCGTGTACGAGGAGCGCCTGATCACGGTCTTCCTGAGACAGAAGCTCGTTGCGTTGATCGCGGCGGCCCGGCAGGCCAACACTCAGCCGGTGCACAGCGTTATCACCGGAACCGTCCAGGGCGACCGCCACGAGGGCGGAGTCTTGATCTTCAACCTGGTCATGGAGCTTCGCGGTTGGAGGGTTCATAACCTGGGCGTCGATTTGCCGGTTCGTGAGTATGTGTCAGCCGTTCAGAGCTTGCGGCCCTCGGCTCTGGCTCTCTCGTTCATCCTCTCGCGAAACATCAAGAAGCGTTTTCAAGAACTGCAAGAGATCCAGACGATCCCCGTCTTCGTGGGGGGACGAAGTATCGTGAACTACCAGTCGGTGGCGCGGACCCACGGATTGATCCCGCTGACCGGCCCCATCTTGAAGTCGATTGAGCAACTTCAAGCCGGGTACGACCTCTGGTGCCGCCATCACCCTCCTGGCCAGTAGATGTGGACCCGGCGGCGGCAAACGCAAAGGCGACGTGCCCCGGAATGAGACCCGTCGCCTGCGAATCGGTCGTCAAAACGAATTGAGCTTGGTCTCGCGGGATCGATCAATGCGAAAGTCCAAGCTCAACTCGTGCTGAATGACTTGCTCAATATTGGGGAGCGGCTTTGGCCGGAGCATAGGGAGCAGCCGCTTGAGGAGCCGGGGCAACCTTGGCCGGAGCCTGAGGAGCCGGGGCAACCTTCGACGGAACGTAGGGAGCAGCCGCCTGAGGAGCCGGGGCAACCTTCGACGGAGCGTAGGGAGCAGCCGCCTGAGGAGCCGGGGCAATCTTCGACGGCGCCTGGGGAGCCGGGGCAACCTTCGACGGAGCGTAGGGAGCCGGGGCAATTTTTGACGGGGCGTAGGGAGCAGCCGCCTGAGGAGCCGGGGCAACCTTCGACGGAGCGTAGGGAGCCGGGGCAATCTTCGACGGCGCCTGGGGAGCCGGGGCAACCTTGGCCGGAGCCTGAGGAGCCGGGGCGACCTTCGCCGGGGCCTGAGCCGCGGGATAAGCCTGAGGGCTCTGTCCTGGCAGGCTCAAGGCAAGAACTAGAACCGCACTGGTCATCGCGATGTCCTCTGTGAAGAGTGAGGTTGTCGGTCGACGTCTCGATCGAGTCGGTATAAGCTGACAATCCCCTGATGGGTCGGCACGGCCGATGCTGGACCACGTCCGATCGCCAACACCACCGTCCCTGTCGTCGTTCATTGGCCCGTCTCGTGCGAGGTCGGGAAATGAACCATGTCCCCTGTCCGCAAGTGGGACAATTCACGAAGGCCTTGGTTCGGTGGCGGAAGCCTCAAGCCGGTCATCTTGGCCGACTCTCGCTCTCCACCCCAGGGGTGGCCATTGCAGGTTATCGGCATCCGTCTCCTCTCCGTTTACTGTACTTGAGAAAATCGAGAAACTACCAGTCCGAGGAACTCTAGGGGCTATGACGAGTTTCAAGAGATTGGGTTGCTTTACTTCGCCAATTGCTATCCATCCAAGACCCGTTCGAAGCCGAACCATCATTGGGCATTTGAGGAAGCGACGTCGATTTTATAGGATGGAGATTCTCAGAGAGTGTGGGGAACACGGGCGTTCCCTCTGAATACTTGAGAATCAAGAGCAATCGGCGTGTTTAACTCAACACCGGTATTGGGAGGCAGCATGCGTATTGGCATCGGGCTAGGTGGCTCAGCGACCTGGGCGCTCATCGCCGTCCTGGGGATGACCGCCGGCGCGCAGGCCGCGGATCGAGTCACCACGATTTCCCTGGGTGGTGCGCTGGAGAATCAATCTGGTGACCATCATTTCGGCGTTTACGTCCCGACCCGGTTTGGCGGCGAGCTCACCGTCCAGACGACCGACGGCAAGGTCGTCGAGCTCAAGGGGCCAAACGGGTTGGAACGAACCAACGGCCAGGAAATCGGCCTGGATCAGCAGGGCTGGTTCACGTTCAAGATCATGGGCGCCCACAAGCCCTACAAGGTCGAGACCAAGTTCGTTCAGGTCGCGCAGAGCACCAGGAAGCCCTGGAACTTCTATTACTGGCCGACCAAGGCCGATTCGATCCATGAACCTTGGGCCGGCGGCAACGGGCGAGTGGACACCGACTTTTCCATGCTGCGCGGGGACGACGAGCTGATTCGCGGTCCGGGCAGCTACATTCCGCCTGGCGAGGATATCGTCCGGGCCGGCCCCAATGGCCTGCTCGAGACGCTGCCACCCGCCGGCGACGATGCCACCTGGTTCCCCAACCTTTATGATGACCTCACCTGGACGGGCCCCAACAAGGAGAAAGGCGGAGAGGTCACGATCTTTCAGACCCCCTGTCCCCTGCTCAAGTACGATCAGATTTTCAACACATCGGCGCGGTGGTGGGAGTCGGTCAACAGTCAGAACAAGGAAATCACCCGCTGGCCCGGCCACTGCCTGGGAGGCGCTGTCGCTTCGATCTTGCTGAACGAGCCGATCCCCGCCCCGGGAAGCGGGATGACCAAGGATGAGCTGAAGGCGCTCTGGGCCGAGCTGGGTGAAAACCACCTCAACCACCGGATCGGCGATTACGCCAACGAGATCCCCCCAGGTCCCCCCAGGCCCGGCCCGGACGAGTGCGACTGGAAGGCGCCGCGCGTACATGCCATGTTCGAGGTCCACATCCGTGGAGAGAAAAAGGTGCTCCTGGGCAACATGCGGGCGTTCCCACCCCGCGGCACGATCAACGAAGTCTGGAATCAGGGCATTTACAAGTACATCGCCGAGTACAAGGCGATCCCCAATCGCGGCCCGCGCGCCGTCAACATCAAGCTCGAGCTGCACACCAACTCGGGCTCGATGCTCAACGGTCAGGACGACAAGGACCGGGTGATCTACTATGAGTACAACCTGGTCTACGGCCTCGATGGGAGAGTCGATGAGACCAACCCCGCCGCGGCCGACTGGATCTCCGTCGGCGGCGAGGCGCTCTTCGCCCCGCTCAATATCCTCGAGCTCGTCGAGTCGCGATGGCAGGGACACAACCCCTACGTGACCGAGGCCAACGTCCGGGCCCTCGATCTGGCCAACGGCGGCGGCCTTGGCCACTTCGCGTCGGCCCCTCCTCAGTTCCGCTCCGTCCGGGAGTATGAAGGAAATCGTATCGCCCCTGCCCCTGCCCCTGCGACCATGTTCGCGTCCGGCAACATGGGCTCGTCCTTCCGCCGGAGCTTCTTCGGGAGGTTCTTCGGTCGTTGAGCCCGACGCCTGCCCGCCCTTCGATCGATGCTCGCGAACCTTGATCGCCACCTGGCTTCGGCCATCCTCGCAACGAACCGGCTTCTCAACCCATCGCCCGATTCCGTCGCCGGCTTACCCCGAGGCGGAGTCGGGCGTCTTCGCTGGCCGCAAGGCGCTATGCGCCTGCGGTCATCTTTCCAGTTTCGTTATTTTCGTCACTGCTGTTCAAGTTTGCCGTGGCGTCTAGACGATCAATAAAGCCGAAAGGGTCAAGACACACGCGAAGCTCGGCGCGATTCCCGTTGCGCGGGTCCGGAAGCGCCGAACCGGATTCTTGCTCCAGACGCAACTTGAGGATCGAACAAACGTGGGGGGTGCAGCCATGAGTCGAACCGAGGCTCTCGCGACGATGCCTGTGCTTATGCCGGCCGCGTCGATGCCGCTGACCGAATCGGGATTCTTGCATCCGGCGCCCGTTCTGATTCTGGTTCCCCATGTCAGACCGAGCTCGACCCAATGCTTGAGCTTCGCGGGGTCCACCGCGGCGTCGCCGCGGCTGAGGGGAGTGCGACGCCCAAGACGCCGTTTGCGCCGGCAGGTGCGCGTGGCGGGCTATACACTTCTCGGCTTGCTCCCTCTCCTGCTGGCCTGGAGCCACTGGACCGACGCGCAATCCATCCGGCACCCAGGGTCCCGTCTGCTGTTGCTACCATCGCACCGGTCCGGGCGTGAAGCGCCCGATGGCGGAACAGACCCCGAAGCCCGGAATTCCGCATCGGCAGCAGTGACAACCTCCCCCTCCCCGGTCTTGCTCTCGATCGAGCCCGTTGGAACGGCCGTCGATTCCGACACCGAAACCCCGGTCGTGTTTCCGGGCTACCTTCTGCCCGACGACCACCACGAGGAGCCGGTCCATGAGGGAAGTTGACGACGCCCTGAGCCGTGCTTACGCCCAGCGAGGCGCGGCCAGCCCTCCCTCGGGAGTAACCCTTACCACCCACTGGTCCAGTCGAACCCCAGAGCACGAGGCAACGTCCCCTTCCTCGGGCAGCGAGGCGCGATCTGCACGGATCGCCTCCGCTGGTCGCCGTACTGTGACCTGGCACCGGCACGGCGAGTCGGGCGGCGAGCCGGCGCGGGCGATTCAATCGATCGATCCCGCGGCGATCCAGGAACTTCAATGGCCTGGGATCGTCCTGGTTCTGGAGCGCGAATGGAGCCACCGGTTCGAGCAGATGGCCGACCGCCTGATCGAGTCGCGTGACCGACAGAACATCAAGGTCCTGCTGTTCACGAGCTGTCATCGGGCCGAAGGCCGCACCACCCTGGTGCTGACCCTGGCCCGCGCCCTGGCGCGGCGGCCCGGCCGGACCGTCCTCGTCGATGCCGACCTGACCGGTCCCATGCTCGCGTATGCGCTGGGGTTGCATCCCGAGTTCGGACTCGACGACGTGGTGACGGCAGGACATGCCCTGGCCGACGCCCTCATTCACGCCCCCGACGACCACCTCTGGATCTTGCCCTTGCGGGTTGCCGCGGCGAGTCCCAGGGAGTTCCTTGCCAGCCCGGGCTGGTCATGCACGATGGCCAGGCTCCGGCGCGAGTTCGACCTGGTCCTGGTCGATGGCAGCCCCATCTTCACCGGCCTGAGCGCCGCGGTGCTGCACCGTTCGGTGGACGCCGCGATCCTGGTCCACAACCGCAGCATGACCGGTGAACGCTCCCTGCTGCGGGCACGAGAGGTCCTCGACGCGGGTGGCATTCCCCTGCTCGGGCTGGCCGAGACATTCGTGTGAGAGGCACGAATCGCCAACACAGGTAAACCGTGGAGACGGCGTGTACGAAGACCATTACAGCCTGCGGCATCGGCCTTTCGGTGAGACGGTCAGCCCGGCGGCGTACGTCGCGCTGCCCAGTCGCGATGCATCGTTGCGCCGGCTTCATTACGGGCTGCGGCACGGCCACGGCCCCGCCGTCCTGTTCGGCCCTCCCGGCTCGGGCAAGACGCTGATCGCACGTTGTCTGGCCGCGGACCTTGGTGTCTCGGCAGTTCACCTGACCTTCCCGGCGCTGCCCGGGGCCGAGCTTTTGACCCTGCTGGCCGAGGAATTCGGCGGCCCGTTCACGGAAACCCCGACCATGGCCGTTGCCCTCCGCCGTCTGCGCGATCAGCTTGCCGCGGCGGTCGGCACCGGCCACCATCCGCTCTTGATCGTGGACGAGGCCCAGTTGATCCAAGACCCCGCCACGTTCGAGACGCTCCGACTCTTGCTCAACTTCGCAACTACCGGCCCGCCCGATCTCGCTCTGCTCTTGGTTGGCACGGCCGATCTCATCCTGCAGCTTCCCCCAGGTCTGGCCGACCGCCTCACCGCCCGTTGCCTCCTTGGCCCCTTCACGGAATCCGAGTCTTCGGCTTACGTCCTGGGCCGGCTGGCCGCCGCCGGCGCCACCACTCCCCTATTCACACCCGAGGCACTCGCCGCCCTCCACCGCGCCGCCGACGGCCTTCCCCGGCGATTGAACCACTTGGCCGACCTTGCCCTCCTGATTGCCTACGCCGAAGGCCACCCCCAGGCCGACCCCCGCACCATCGCCATCGCCGCCCGCGAGTTCCACCTCGACACCGTGGCGGCCTGACAACTTGCTGAAGAAACTGCGTTCGTCAACGTCCAGTCGTCACCGAAATTCCAGCACAAAATCCGGACCCCAAAGTGGCCAAGGCCGGACCCCAAGGTGAGCGGCAATCTCAGGCTCCTTCAAAGAGCGGTACACCCATTGCCCCGGCTGCCGTTTTGAGCTTGCCATCCAGGGCCGCCAGCGGCAGGCCGAGCCGGACCGCCAGCTCCACGCAAGCAGCGTCGTAAAAAGAAAGGTTGTGAGCACGCGCCAGATGCATGGTGTCAGCCCAGGCATGGGCAACCGTCTGGTCATCGACGGTAATGGGAAAAGCACCAAGGATCGCTATGAACCGTGCCGTCTCGGCCGACGTGATGCGGCGGCGGCGTTCGCCGACCAGCTTCGAAGCCCCACACCATGGTCACCGATCCATCCAAGACGAAATTCTTTGTGGCATCCATGCCAGTTTCGCCTCAGAAACGACGTCCTTCGTCGATCATCTCGCGGATGCTCAGACCGCCGAGCGTGCGGCCCTTGCGGAATTGCTTCATCGCCTCAACGGCAAGCCGTACGTCGGGCGCGGACTTGGCGGCCAGGGGTGGCACAAGCCTGGCGACGGGCTTGCCGTGTTTGGTGATGGTGAACTCTTCTCCTTTAGCCGCTCGCTCCAGGAGCTGGGGCAGGTGGGTTTTGGCCTCGAACGAACCGACGGTTTCCAT
>JBAUOX010000708.1:0-5529 GCA_049579985.1 Isosphaeraceae bacterium
ATGAGAGATGTCGTAATTCCTTACGCACAAATGCCTTACGAGATTGTTAAACCACCTTCAAAGGGCTGGTTGCACCCACCCTACGAGAATTGGGACGATGCCAAGAAAAGCGCATGAACGAACTGAAAATATCCGTTGCAACCGCTTGTCTATTATAGAGTAGCGTTCGATGGCTTCGATCCCGTGCTGGCGAACGGACCCAATCCCACCACCACTGCGGGAATCCACGTACCGGGATAATGGCCAGCCCCGGTTCATAAGATGATGGTCAGGCGTTCCCACGAAAGAAGGGCTCTGCCGGGGTCGAGGGAAAAATCGATATCATGGGTCGGATCTTGGCACTGGACTTTGGCTTACGACGCGTGGGCGGCGCCATTAGCGACCCGGGGCGGGTGATTGCCTCACCGCTGGAGGTCTACGAGCGGAGGAATGACGATCTCGACGCCCAGCATTATCGCGAGCTGGCGCGAGAGCACGAGGTGGAACGGATCGTGGTCGGCTTGCCCGTTCACACCAGCGGGCGCGAAGGGCAACTGGCCGGGCTGGCGCGGAGGTGGGGTCGCTGGCTGGCCTCGGCCACGGGGCTGCCGGTCGCGTACGCCGACGAGCGCTACACTTCGGTCGAGGCCGACAACCTGATGATCCGGTCGGGCCTCAAGAGACAGAAACGGAAAGACTTGCGGGACAAGCTGGCGGCTCAGATCCTGCTCCAGGGCTACCTCGACGCGGGCTGTCCCGAAGTTGACGCTCCCTGCGAGCCGCTCGCCGACTCGGAGGACCACGGCCCGTAAACAGTGGCGGAAAGCCCTCGCTCAGTCCGAGACGGCGGGCTCGATGTAACAGCGCAGCGGCCCCTTGGACCGGCTCAAGCGGGGATCGGCGCCATAGGCGAGGACCTGTTCGCGTTTCAGCTCGGCTTTCTCCTTGTGTGTCGTGTAAACGATCGCCCGCCCCCGAGAGTGGATCTCCCAGGTCAGCTCCTTGGCCCTGGGAGTTGAATGAGCGAACAGCTTGATCAGCAGCTCGATGACATATTCGAAGGTGTGATCTTCGTCGTTGAGAACCACGACGTGATAGGGAGGGATACGCCGGGTCCGGGTCTCCTCCGTGACTTCGGGGTCGATGACGGTGCTGACCGACTCATAGCCACCCGACATTGCTCGAACTCCTGGTAGACGTTGTGCGCGTCGACTTCCCCTCTTACTCTATAACTGATGTGCCCAAAAAGCGAAACGAAAATATGGAACAACCTGAAGCAAATCGAGGATGGGCCATGGCGGAGATGAGTTCGGGAGCCGCTCTGCGCCAGCTTCAAGCGGCGCATGCGGGCCTCAAGCAGGCGCGGCAGTTGATGAAGCAGGCAAGGGAGAGCAGTTCCGTGGTTCCGGCCGTCCTTGATGCCGGCTGGGAAAGTCTGAGCCAGGCACATCGGCTGATGGCCGCGATTCCCCGTGGTGCGGTGGACGAGGCGGTGTTGATCCGGCAGCTCTCGGTCCAGCGCTACGCCACGGCCCTACTGGTGCGCCTGCGGCGGCTCATGAGGCGGGAGGAGGCCGGTCCTGATGATGACGGCTCGCCGGACGCTGACGACGCGGAAGATCTTGATTAGCGAACATTCCCCGCACGTCGTTCTGCTCGCGATCGCGAGTGATCTCCCGGCCGGAACTCAGTGATGCCACGATCCCCTCGAGCTCGTACCGTTCGACCACCGCAAGCGACGATTCCCGACCGCGGCCTGGAACCCGAAAGCACGCTGCCGTCGGTCGCGATCCGAGCGGCAGGCGCCCATCCGTTCGTCTTTCGCAAGATGGTGATCGGACCGGTTGGCGCGAGCCTTCCCAATCCCGGCGACATGGTGCGGGCCGTGGACCGAGAGGGGCGACACCTGGGTTATGGACTGTGGAACCCTCGCTCCCAGATCAGCCTGAGAATCCTCTCGCGCGCGGAAGAACCTCCAGGCCCCGCGTTCTGGGACCACAAGGTTGCTCGGGCGGTGGACCTCCGCGTCAAGACCCTGGGACTGGACGAACAGACCAATGCCTACCGCGTTATCCATGCCGAGGGTGACGGGCTATCCGGCCTGATCGCCGATCGGTTCGACGACATGCTCTCGGTCGAAGTCTTCAGCCTGGGCATCTACCAGCGAATCGGCCCGATCGTGGAACTCTGTGCGGGCCGCCTGGGTACAAGGCACTTCCGGGTTCATGTGGATGAGCGCGTGGCGCTTCAGGAAGATTTCCCGGGCCGCCTTCTGGCCAGCCCTCAGCTCCCGCCCCGGATCACGATCGCGGAGCACGGCATCCGCTACCGGATCCACTTTGAGGAGGGGCACAAGACCGGCTTCTTCTGCGACCAGCGCGACAACCGGCGAGACCTGGCGCGGTTTTGCGCCGAGCAGTCGGTCCTGGACGCCTGCTGCTACACCGGCGGTTTCGGCCTGAACGCCATGATCAGGGGCCAGGCACGCGAGGTCACCTGCGTCGACCTCGACGAGAAGGCGGTGGCCCTGGCCCGGGAAAACGGCAACGCCAACAGCGTCCGGCTCAGCGTGGTCCACGCCGACGCCTTCGGGTACATGCGGCAGATGGCCCTCAATCAGCGGACCTTCGGCGTCGTGGTGCTCGATCCACCCAAGCTGATCATCGACCGGGACGAGGTCTCCTCGGGCAAGCGGAAGTATTTTGATCTCAATGTGCTGGGCATGGGCCTGGTCGAGCCCGGCGGCCTGCTCTTGACCTGTTCCTGCTCGGGCTTGCTCCCCGCCCCCGATTTCCAGGCGCTCTTGAGGGCCGCGGCACGGAAGGCGGGGCGCAGCGTCCAGCTCCTGGCAATGACCGGCGCGTCGGCCGACCATCCGGTCGCACTGGACGCGCCCGAAAGCGCCTACCTCAAGGCCGCCTGGCTCAGGATTGGCGACCAGGTCCCTCCGCTCATCACAGAATGAAAGCCCCTGGACACTCGCGATTGCTCGCTCAAGCGGACGGCGGCGGAAAAGGGGACGCGGCGGCGCCATCTCATACTTAGGGGCCATGACTTGATCTGCGAGTCGTCGGCGTGGAGCCTTTTGTCTACTGGCGCACTCATCTGGGGACCCCACCGCTCACATTTCCATCTTCGAAGAGCCTAGCTTCGCCGAATCTTCTCAACGAGTTCGTCTAACTTGTCAGAGTCGGCCCCTGAGTCGCGGAGGGTCTGGAACAGGACAGGAAGTCTGCCGAGAATTGCCTCGTCACTCACCAAATCCTTGGGGATTTCTCCACGGGCGACGGAGGCTAGATCGCAGAACTCCATCCACTCATCGGAGCCTCGTTCGATTCCCAGGGCCCCAGCATACTCAGCGAGCTTCTCTTCCTTGTGTGGAGGCGACATAACGCCGCGCTCCATTCGGCTATAGTTGCCGTGATCGAAACCTTGCTCTTGGCAGAACGCGCGAAGCGTTCGCCCCAAAGCGATTCTCCTCCGCTTCAGGTAATCTCCGAATCCGTTCGTTGCCATTGCGAAACCCCCGCTTGAAAGCCATTCGTCTATTCGACTGACGCCCCGAAAGGCGGTACTTGTCCTCTTGTTGTACGAATCTTACACCACCCCGATTCGGTGTCAACGTCGCCAACTCTATGTGAGACCATAACTTGCGCTCCGGGGACCTACAGGATCTTCCATGAGTATATAGGATGTACCTGGAGCTTTCTGGATTACTACAGGATAATCCAGGAGTCGAGAAACTTGAAATCGATACTCGGAAGATTTTCGAAGTGTTTTCCGATTTCTCCTTTTCAGGAGCAAAGTTCGTGGCGGACACCGTTCCCCAGATAAGACGTCCCGACCTGGGATCGGGACTGGTCGCCTCCAAGCCAGCCGACTTGGTGGAAGTCATTCTCAAGTCAACCGACAAGCAGGTTGCAGAGAAGGGTATCACCGATGCGGAGGCTCGGGAGGATTTCGTTCTCAGCACAGACGCCCTCAACTACTGGAGGATTGCATGGAGATGTTCGGTCGAATGGGAGACGCATGGGCTCGACGACCAGCTCGCTAGAGAGATTCAGTCAGGTGTCTGCACGGCTCGGGGCTACGATATGGATGACCTCGACTCTGCACTCCAGGCCACAAAAGGGAGAGCGCGGTTGCCCTTCGGATGGACCGCCCTAGATCTCGCTTGGAGGCTAGCACAACGAGAGCCTATTCGACTTCTCGATTCAAGCCTAGCGGAGCGTCGCGTCCCTACCGCGATTGCTGGCATCGCCTATCATCTGCAACTCCTCCAAGACAAGGAACCGATTCTCCTGCCTATCGACCAGCTCCGAACCTTATTGAAACAGAGGAAAATCGTCGTCTCGGGAGCCGTTCAGCGCCTAGTTGAGGCGAAAGTTGTTGACTACGCCGACAAGAGTTATCACACAGGGAAGGCAAGGGAGTTTCGCTTCGTAGGCGTGGATGGTGAGCAATACGAGAAGCTTAAACAGGAATCCTCGGACACCTGAAATACTTGCTCAAGGGGGATAACATGCCCAGGCGGCCAAGCAACGTACCGAATCACTCCTATGAAGATCTCCGCGCGAAGGCGGAAGCCATAATTGCTGAATACCATCCGGTCCGGTCAATTCCGGTCCCGATCGAGGCAATCATTGAATTTTAATTTCAACTGGACATCATTCCGATTGAAGGCTTGCTGCATGGGTCAGATATGCATGCCTTGGTGTCAAGAGATATGAAATCAATTTCCATCGACGCCAATATCCAAGAAAATCGCCCTCATAGCTACAACTACAGTTTGGCTCATGAATTAGCCCATATCCTTATTCATGATGATGTCATTAATCAATTCGAGTATGCGAATATTGCTGAATGGAAGGCAGTAGTGACCGGCATCGACGAGGAGATCTACGCAGAATTCGAGTGGCAAGCTCATGCCCTTGCCGGGCTCATCCTCGTGCCGACCGGCGCGCTGAAGACGGAGTTCGAAAAGGCAGCGTCCAAAATTCGAGCCGCCGGAATGACCCTAGAACAAGTGAAGTCGACAGAACGAACTAGATTCACGGTTGAAGACAGTCTGGCTCGCCAGTTTGTGGTGCCTCGTTCTGTGATAACCGACCGCGCGAATCGGGACAGGCTTTGGCCTTGACAGATTAGCATGCGTTTCGTCGAAGACGTTCGGGCGGCGTCTTTAGACCTCGCCTGAACACTCACGATTGCTCGCTCACGCGTGTGCTCGAACAGCAAGTTAGCCGACCGCGCCGAAGCTCGAGATCGGCAAGGCCACTGTACCGGGATCGCGTCACTTTCTAGGATAGAGGATCTTCCGAGCGGATCGCCCAGGGACCGTGATCCGCCCGGGGCTTCCACGTGTTGACTCAAGAGAACGCCGTGCCCAGCTTGACCGTCGAGAATTACGTGAAGTCGATCGCTCTGATCGCCGCCCGGAACCCGACCGGTGCCCCGGTTGGGACCGGAGAGCTCGCGCAGGCGCTGCGGGTCTCGCCGGGAACGGTTACAGGCATGCTCAAGACACTCTCCGAGGCCAACCTGGCGACC
>JBAUOX010000709.1:0-2991 GCA_049579985.1 Isosphaeraceae bacterium
GGTGGAGTGGCTCGCCCAGGCGGCCGCGGGCCTTGCCGCCGTCCATGCGGCGGGATTCATTAACCACGACGTCAACCCGCGAAATCTCCTGCTCAGCCGCGAACATCAAGTCAAGCTGATCGATTTCGGGCTTGCGGTCCCCAACACGCCGGCGTTTCGGGGACCGGGAAACCGGACCGGGACCCTCCAGTACATGGCCCCAGAGCTGATCCGGCGTGAACCGATCGATGAACGACTCGACATATTTAGTTTTGGTGTTCTGGCTTTCGAATTGCTCACCGGCCGGCTTCCCTACCCGGCCACGAACTCGTCGACGACGATGCTCCAGCGGCTCAACACCGAACCACTCGATGCCGCCAAGGTCAAGCCCAAGCTTTCCGACGAGCTCTGCGACGTGCTTCGTAAGCTGACGGCGCGCCAGCTAGACGACAGATGGCCATCGATGGCCACCCTGCCGGAGGTTCTGCGCTCGATTCCCGCCAAGCGGCCCAAGCCATAGGACCCCGGCAGGGCCCCGACGCCCACATCTCTATGCGATTCACTGCTTCCGCCTCACCGCTCGGATAACTCGCGGATGCTTCCGCAGGTCGTGGATGGTCGGGGCCGCGCGAAGCTCGGGGTAAGCTTCGATCAGCGCCCGGACGGGCTTTTCCTGGGCAGTGCCGATCTCCAGGATCAGGTGTCCGCCAGGGTTGAGCAGGGGAATCGATTGCTCGATCAAGCGGGCGACCACGCGAAGACCGTCGGGACCGCCATCAAGGGCCGAGTGGGGCTCGTAATCGCGCACCCCGGGTTCCAGGGTCGGGATCACATCGGTCGGGATGTAAGGGGGGTTGGAGACGATCAGATCAAAAGGAGGCTCCGCGGCAACCGGCTCGAGCAGGTCACCCAGGCGGAAATCGATGCGATCGGCCACGCCGTGCCGCGCCGCATTCTTGCGGGCCAATGCGAGGGCGTCCGCGGAACAATCAATGGCCACGAGCTGGACCGATGAATGCTGATGCGCGCAGGCGATGGCCAGGCATCCTGATCCCGTACCCACATCGACGGCCCTGGGTTGATCCATCGACCTGGCCAGCTCGAGGAACTCGACGACCGCGAACTCCGACTCGGGACGCGGAATGAGGACGGCCGGCGAGACTTCCAGGGCCAGCGAGTAGAATTCCTTGTGGCCGACGAGATAGGCCACGGGCGCCCCCTCGGCCCGGCGGCGAAGCAGGTCGCGAAAGGCGCCTCGGGCTCGTTCTCCGACCTCTTCCTCGTAATGTGTGTAAAGCTGCACGCGTTGCCAGTCGAGCACGTGCGCGAGCAAGACCTCGGCATCCAGCCGCGGGCTCTCCGATCCCCGCCGGCGCAGGAAGTCGGTCGTCCAGGCCAGCAGCCTGCTGATCGTCCAGGGCTCATCCGTTATCTTCTCGTCGCTGGGCACGGATTCCTCGAGAACTGGCGCGGGTTGAAGAGGTCGATGGCGAGCCGTCCGGGCATGCCGGCCCTGCCGTCCGCTCGGGTCAAGAGTCGCCAAGCTGTTCCCGGCGATCGTGATCGATGAGCGCTCGGGTGAGGGCCAGCAAGTCGCCCTGGATCACCTGGTCGAGGTTGTAGAGGGTCAGGCCGATCCGGTGGTCGGTGACCCGGTTCTGGGGAAAATTGTAGGTCCTGATGCGCTGCGAGCGATCTCCCGAGCCGATCAAGGTCCGCCGGGCGTGATCGCGCTGGGAGCGGGCCCGCTCCTGGATCTGGTCGAAGAGCCGGCTGCGCAGGATTCTCATGGCCTTGGTCTTGTTCTTGTGCTGGCTGCGCTCGTCGCGGCAATTGACCACCAGGCCGCTCGGCAAGTGAGTGATCCGCACGCCGCTCTCGGTCTTGTTCTGGTGCTGTCCGCCCGGCCCTCCGGAACGCATGACGTCAACCTGCAGGTCCTCCGTACGAATGTCGATCTCCACATCCTCGGGCTCGGGGAGGACGGCGACCGTCGCCGCCGAGGTGTGGATCCGCCCTTGGGTTTCCGTCTGGGGAACGCGCTGGACCCGGTGGCCGCCGCTTTCGAACTGAAGATGGCGAAACACGCCCTCGCCAGCGAGGCTGAAGGAGACCTCGCGGAAACCTCCCAGCTCGGTCGGCTCCAGATCCATCACTTCGAATTTCCAGCTCATGCTCTCGGAGAACCGTCGGTACATCTCGTACAGGTCGCGCGCAAACAGGGCCGCCTCGTCCCCTCCTGTTCCCGCCCGGATCTCCAGGATCAACGCTGCGTGATCGGCACCCGCCTGGCGGTCGTAAATCAAGTCGCGAAGCGTCTCGCCTTCCGCCGCGTGCTGCGTGCGCAGGCCCTCGAGCTCGCCCACCGCGTACGACCGCATCTCCGGGTCGGACTCCGTCGCAAAGAGCGACTCAGCCTCGGCGATCTGGCGGCTCAGGTCGAGATAGCGGCCATAAGCCACAGCCACCTTTGCCAGCGTACCGCGCTCTTTGGCCAGGGCGGTGACTTTCGAGACGTTGGCCGTGATCTCGGGGTCAAGCAACGACCGTTCGATCTCCAGAAACCGCTGGTAATCGGCCTGCAATTTCTCAAACACGGGGCTGCATGTTCCTGAATAAAAACCAAATGGCTGCGAATACGGGAATCCAGATCCAAGCGACTCCAAGAATTCCATGGACCCGAGAAGCGCCAGACCGGCGCTTGGTTGCCCTTTTCTGGAACCTGGAATCCCTGGCGTCGGGAATTGAGAACCGATCCGGCTGCCGGCCGGATCAACGTGCGACGGCCCGGCGGGCCACACGTCGAATCACGTGCCGCCCAGCGGGCCGTCATTTCGCTTGATCCAGTCGCCTAGGCCTTCGGGGCCTCGGCCTTCTCTTTCTTGCCCTTGCCGTAAGTTCCCAGGAACTTCTTGTTGAACTTGTCAACCCGGCCCGCCGCATCGACGAACTTGACGGAGCCGGTGAAGAAGGGATGGCACTTCGAGCAGACCTCGACCATGATCTTGGGCT
>JBAUOX010000710.1:0-2140 GCA_049579985.1 Isosphaeraceae bacterium
TGTCGCCAATCACCACCTGGTAGCCGCCTCACGACCGCCCGGATATCCTCTATGCAACCGGCAAGAGGAGACCAGACCTTGATCATCTACGACCCTTCGAATCCCGAACACCGGGCGATCAGGCCTATCTACCTCAGGAAGATGGCCGAGGAGAAGCTGGACAAAGAAACCGCTTGGGCACAGGCCAAGGCCGAGGTGCGGGAGCGCAACCTGGCCGAGGTGCGGGAGCGCAGCCTGAAGTTCGCCGAGTACCTGAAGGGGTTGCAGTTCCTGAAGGGGTTTTTCGAGCCGAAACCCGAAGGGAAGCCTGCCGAGCGACGGCCCTGGCAAGCGGTGGGACGCCTGGCCGATCCGGGCACCGACTGGGACGCGAAGGACCGTGTGGCTTACCTGTGCCATCGCTCGTTCATGGCCTACGGGACTTGCTGGTGCCAGAAGAAGCGTCAGCTGCTGGCCGAGGGGGCGACCCGGATCGAGCGTTTCGACGCCACCGAGACGTTGCTGTCCAAGCTGATCCTCCTGGGCTCGATCGTGCTGGTCTTGGGTGCGGCGGCGTGGTTGCCCACCTGGTACTTAGGATGGTTCCGCCCCTGGCACCTCGCGATCCCTGTCGGGTTCCTGATGGCGTCCACGCTGGTCCTGAGGCGGTGCGCGATCGACCAGCATGCGTTCGGATACGTGCAGGGAGGCCGGTCGGTGCTGGCATTCCGGGGGACGACCGGGCCCGCCCAGCTCTTCCTCACGGACTGCGCCGCACTTCCCTGGGGGATACCGGCACGCCACTTCGGCTTCCTGCGTGCCTGGAATAAGCTGCGGCCGCAGGTCCGCGCGTGGCTGGCGAACGACACCCCCCTGGTGGTGACCGGGCACTCGCTCGGCGGGGCGATGGCGTTGATCGCCGCGCATGACCTGTCGCGTCGCGTCCCGGTCGAGGCGGTGGTGACCTTCGGGGCTCCGCGCCCCGGCCTGTGGATGTTTTGGTGGCGATATTCGTGGAGGCCCAACGGCCAGGGCAAGAGGCTGGGCGACGTGACCTACCGGTACACGCAGGGCACGGACATGGTGTCGCGCTTGCCGCCGCCGGGGTTCTACCATCACGTGGGGCAGCCCCGACACCTGTGGCCGGACGGGGCCATCACGCCGACGGGCCCGCCCGGGCCGGTGCTGCGGCTGATGGCCTTCGGCGTGGGCCTGATCGTGCTGATCGTGTATGCGGGGTTCTCGCTGCTGGACTGGCTGAAGGAACCCTACTGGCCGGGGTGGCTGGTGTGGCTGAAGCCCGCCGACGGTCGCGATCGCTGGGATCCTCGTCATGAGCCGGTGTTCATGGAGGATTACAAGCTGGCCCCGGGGTGGCAAAGCATCTCGTTGACGTTCGCGACGCATCCCCTGTACTTCTGGGTGCTCGGGTCCATCGGGACGATATTATCCGTGGTCGGGCCCGTGATCGCCGTCCTCTGGAGCCTGCTGATGGCCGCCGGGGCGGTCCTGGGCGTGCGGCAGGACATCGACGAGCACAACTGCGAGAAGAAGTATATGCGGGCCTTCCGCGAGGGCTCGAAGGCCCCGTCGGTGTGGGTGACGCATCCTGGGGGGATGGTGGACCTCAATGCCGGAGGGACGCTGGAACCGTGGGAGAACGTGTCGTGTGAGGAGCAGCAATCCGCACAATGATAGACCCGCGCCTTTCCGATGCGATCTCTCAGGCTTGCAGCGGCTTCCATCGCCGTCCGGCGGTCGGGGTAGCATGTCTTTCCGCACTTCATGCCGCCTCCGGTGCATATTTCAGGTGAGGATGGGCAGGCGAAAACTTCCGCAGAGTGGCGAAATGCGCGCTGTCATATTCGGGGCTTTGCCTTGGGCTTATTGTCATCTGCTGGGAGGGTCAAAACCCTCGCCTTCAGGCGAAGGCTTGAGCGATCTTTGCCGTTCGCCCAGGGCCGATGGTTACCTCCGTGGCACGGTCTCGGGAAATCGGCGGGTGCCGCAGCCCCGGGGTCGTTGGCTCCGACGGGGCGTCGGGGGGAGGAGCCGAGGGAGAGAGTCGGCCTGGTGGATCGAGGTCGGGTCGAGAGGAGCCAAAGCCCGAGCGAGTGGGTGTGGGACCTGGGGCGCTTCCGGCCGCCTTGGGGCCGCCTTG